>CAZAHQ010000373.1:0-4422 GCA_964484415.1 uncultured Acidobacteriota bacterium
GCCCGCCTGGGCCAGTCATGGACAAACGACGGTGGAGGGCCGGCCATGAACTTCATGTCGACAAAAGGTACCGAGTATCTGCTGATCCTGGGTTACCTCGCGCTGTTGGTGCCGTTCTGGCGACTGCTGGTCAGCACCAAGAGCCCGGCGCAGGCCGTCGGCGCGACACAGCGTGGCTGGTTCACCGTACCCGATGGACTGCACTTTCATCCGGGACATGCGTGGGCCTTGGCGGAGAATGGCCACGTGCTTCGAGTCGGCCTCGACGACTTCGCGACGCGCATGTTGGGCACACCCGGGGCGCTGCATCTGCCGAAAGTCGGCTCGACACTCGAGCAAGGTGAGTCGGCGCTTACCGTCGACATCGATGGCCAGGCGCTGAATGTTCTGTCGCCGGTCCGCGGAGAAGTGCTGGAAATCAATCAGGCAGCGCTGCAATCGCCGCAACTGCTCAATGAAGACCCATACGGCCGAGGTTGGCTGTTCAAGGTCAAGGTCCCCCGCGCGGGCGCGTCGCTCAAGAACCTCCTCTCCGGCGCGCTCGCACGGACCTGGATGTCAACCGCAGAAAAGCGATTGAACACGATGATGGGCGGCGAGCTCGGGTTGGTGCTGCAAGACGGCGGTGTTCCGGTGAACGGCTTCGTGCGAGAACTCGAGCCTGAGCGTTGGCGCGAGGTCGCGGCGGACCTGCTGCTGAACGAGTAGCAAGGCTCTTCTACTCCAAAGGTCTCGACTTCCTGGGACTAGGCTGGCGTCACGCTCGAGTTCTCGAAGCGCGACGCTCGCCTGGTTCCGGGCGTTACCGCGACAAGCACTTGGCTTGAAACATTCGAAACGACAGTCCATCTCCTAGATTCCATATCGACAACCGGTTGTTGGGAGCGATAGGAATCTTCCTCAGCATGGACTCGATGCGTACCAGAAAACTGCTCGAGCCTACACGTTGTGATCGTGTTTGTTCCGCCACTTCGATGTCAGCAGGGCGCTGGAGGGTTGATGAAGAAGCTGTTGCGGTGGCTGCGTTTTTGACGATGTCGGGCTTGGCCAGTGCCTCTGTTCTCGACGATGTTCGATCCGCTTTGACGGTCGCCTTTGTCGAGCGCACCGACTCCGCTCGAGCGCCCTTGGGTGATGGGCGCTGGCCGATCCAGGGTTGCCCTGCCGACAACAACACCGTGATCGGTACCTGGAGAGAATCTATGGTCATCGAGTGAACTCCGGTCAGCATTTCGGCGACCGCCTCTGGCTACTACCCCACGGACGTCACGGCGACCGGCAAGAAGGTCATCGGCATTGCGGTCCGGGGCTGGGAAGGTAACGACACGACCGACCTCTCCGGGGTCGAGCTCGAGGCGTCTCGCCTCACAACCACGCCGGGCTTCTTGGTCGAAATCACGGGCGATCAGGGTTGTGACGACATCACCGGCTCGGTGATCAGCGGCGTGATCTACGGCGGCAACGTGCTCGAAGGCGAGCTCGACGGTGGGCACAACGACGCTGGCGATCAGGCGTTCTTCACCGGTGCGTTCGTGGAAGCGGGCACTCAGCCGCTCGTCCAGACCACATACGGTCCTTGACCTCGCAGCGGATAGACGTGCAAATCGGGCGTTCCGAAGGGCCCGCCTTTTTTTCCCGAATCGGGTGCCGGAACACGATGCTCTCCATTAGCCTTCCCGCTCTATGCACCCACTCCATTCCACGTTGCGCCATGTCTGGATCACTGTTCTATCGATCGCGACCGCCGCTAGCGCACACGCGCTGACGATCACGATTCAAGACTCTGCGGGACGCCCCGCTGCGTTTGCGCAGGTTCAAATCGTCGGCAGAAGCGGTTGGTCGATTGCCGACGCGGCCGGCACGGTGACCTTCGAACCCGATCCGAGCGTTCCGTTCGAACTGCTCGTCGCGGACGCGAGCGGCGTGCTCACCCAGCCGATCGTGGTCGAGACGTTACCCGTTTCCGGTCCGCTCCAAGTCACGCTTCGATCCGATTCGGAGCAAGAGATCGATGTGATCGGCGCCGTCCCCGACGCAGTGATGCCACCTGCCGCAGCGCGCGTGGTGCTGGGCCGAGGCGATCTGGACTCGCGGAATTCCGGGCAGATCACCGACTTGCTGCAGACGATCCCTGGGGCTGGCCGGTTGGGTGATGGGATTTCTGCGGTGCCGTCGATTCGCGGATTGGCGCGCTCGCAAACGCTGATTCTGCTCGACGACGGGCGTGTGTCCGCCGAGCGGCGCGCTGGCCCATCGGCGACCTTTCTCGACCCGGATACGGTGGCCGAGGTCGAGGTGGTGCGCGGGCCAGGGAGTGTTGCGTACGGATCGGAGGCATTCGGCGGCGTGATTCGCATGCGCACGCTTCTGCCGTTGCCGGGTGATCGCTCGTCGCTGCGGTATTCTGCAATCGTCGGGTCGAACAGTGATCTGCGTGCACTCAATCTTCAGTGGAGCGGCACGTGGGCTGGCGCGGGCGTGTTGATCGGCGGTCACAGGCGCCAGACAGGTCCTTATCAAAGTCCAAATGGCGACGTGTTCAATTCGGAGTCGGAAACGCGTGGAGGACGGGCGGCCTTCGTGCGCCAGGTCGGAGCCGGCAGCCTGAGCGTGTTGTGGCGCAGCGACTTCGGCGTCGATAACGGAAAGCCCGACATCAACTCCGCCAACTCGCGCACGTTCTATCCGCAGGAGGATTCACATCGTGTGGCGATCGGTTATCGCCTGCCGGGCCGTGGCCCATGGTCTCGCTTCTCATGGAATCTCAACTGGAACAGCTACGAGTTGATCACCCAGCGTGATCGAGTCCCAGCCGGCACACGCGGGCGTCGCGTCGACACGGGCGACGTCGATGCCAAGGACTTCGGCCTACGGTTCGACGCCGAGCGGCGCGTCGGTTCGGCAACACTGGTCACCGGCGTCGACATCACCGGGCGCTACGGTTTGCATGCCACCAACCGCTTCCTCGAGTACGAACTCGCCGAAGGTGGCATACGGTCCGACCGGTTCGAGATCGCGGTCGACGATGCCCGACGGTATGACGCTGCCGGTTTCGTTCAGTTGACAGGCGTCCGGCGGCGCGTCGGTTGGGGGGCCGGAGCGCGCTTGGATTCCGTCACGTCGCGCAACTTTGGCGGTTTCTTCGGCGATCGCTCCAATCGCGAGGTGGTCCCGTCCGGATTCCTCTCCGGCTCGTGGCATGTCGTTCCCAGGCTCGACCTTACCGCGCAGGTGTCGCGCGGCTTCCGCGAGGCGCTCCTGTCCGATCGGTATTTTCGTGGAATCAGCGGCCGTGGCTTCGTCGAGGGAAACCCGGCACTCGATTCTGAACAGAGCGTGCAGTTCGACGCTGCCGTGCGTTGGACGGATCGGCGCTGGCGCAGTGCGCTCTATCTGTTTCGCTACCACATCGACCAGTTCATCGAGCGGTTCGCCGACGGCAATGACTTCGCGTTCCGCAATCGCGACCGCGCGACGCTGGACGGAGCCGAGCTCGAAATCACCGCCGCGCTTCCCGCTCGCCTCGAGTTGACACTCGGCTTCAGCACGCTCTCCGGCGAGATCGACGCCGATCGATTCGTGACCGCTGCCACGCCGATGGCCGACATCACGCCGCACACGGCGCTGTTGCAACTGCGGCAGCGAGTCGGCGAGCGGCTCTCGTGGATGGTGCGCGCAGCGTCGTATCGCAGGGACGATCGCTTCGGTGAGACCGAGCGTGCCATCCCAGGCTACACGGTGTACGACGCATCGATTGGCGTGCGAGTCTCCACGGCCGTCGAGATCCAGTTGCTGGGAAGAAACCTCAGCGACAAGGCGTACTTCGCGTCACCCGACGACGTCTCCGACTTCGCCCCCGGAAGAAGTGTCGAGTTGAGCCTGCGCGGGAAGTTCTAGCCGCTTGAAAGCGGAGTTCACCCGCCGTTGTCGACCACGATCTCCTCGACCCACAGATCGCGATCATCGCGCCTGGCCTTCTGCAACGACTCGATCGCACGAGCGAGTGCCGCGTTGCCAGGCTCGGGTGTGGTGGACACCAACTCGCCGGTGCCACGCAACGGCTCGCGCACACTCGGCTCAGCAAGCGCAGCGATCGCAGTCTCCAGGTTCTCCAGCGGCCGGCGCGAGGCGATCATCAGGAACGACTCGCGCTCACCCGCGGTGTCGACGCGCCATTGCCGACCGACACCGTTGATCGCGCCGGGCAACAGATGCGCGTCGCCAGGTAGCAGGGGGTTTCGCTCGGCCGCAGCCGCGAGCGGAAACAGCACGAAGAGCCGCCCGGCTTGGTCGCGGTTGATGAGATAAAAGTGCACCGGCTCCCGCGTCGTCAACTGCAACTGAAGTCGGTCACCGACAACAACGCGGCCGCCGTTGGTTAGCGGTTCGCTCAACCAAGCACCATTGCTCTGGCGCAGCAGC
>CAZAHQ010000374.1:0-4421 GCA_964484415.1 uncultured Acidobacteriota bacterium
GTAAACGAAATAGCCGCGGGCCGCCAATCGCTCGGTGAGCTTGCGGCCGATGCCGCTGCTGGCGCCGGTGACGAGCACTGCTTTCTGCGGCGTGGTTGCGGGAGCCTCGGCGCTGGCACCGTTGGTGAGCGCGGCTGCGAGGACCAACGATGCAATGACGATGCGATGCATAAGGAAGTGCTGCATGAGTGAGGCGTGACTGTATCACTAGCGGGGGCTGCGACACGTGTGAGGCTTATGCCTGCGACCGTGCTCGCTCCAGCAGGTCCTCGACGCCGCACTGCGTCGCGCGTGCCGCCAACAACACTCGATCGAGCCTAGCCCCTTGGATGCGCAGGATCGCGATTACATCCGACCACTGGCGATCCGAGGTCTCCCCCCCCTTCCGGTACCAGACGAGCTTCGCGATCACCGTATCTTCCGGAGACGCAACCAACAGCGTGGCGTTATCGCTTCCAGACGGTGCGACACGCTGTGCGCGCGTGAATTCTGAGTCTGTGGACGCTGGTATTGTTACGGCGAAGACGTCGACTTTGGTCAGCGATTCGAGCTCGAGTAGGTTGAACGACGATTGGCGGCGAATCGCCTCGACGATCATCGCGGGATCGATGTAGTAGTGCGAAACGAGCGCGCTCCCCAACTTCGAGGCGTCTTGAGTGGTGATCGACGCGACAAAATCGACATCTCGCGTCGACCTGGGCTCTCCGTGAAAAGAACTCGCGAGTGAGCCGACCAAATAGTACGGGATGCCGAGCGTCTCGAAGACTCCAGCGATCTCGAGTGCCACGGCGATCGGATCGCGGGCCATCAATAGCCCTTTTCGAGCGGGTCCCAATCCAGCGCCGCAATCATCAACTCGCGCGGAAGCGTCAACGCGGCCAACCTCACCTGAAGCTCCCTACTCGAGGCGTTGGGGTGTCGATCGCGGAGCCCGGCCAATGCCATCGTCTCGGCGGCGTGAATGAGCTCCGTCACCATCTCGAACTTGCGCCACGGCGGTAGTTCGCGGAGCCGCTCATCGAGCAGCTTCTGCACCACGGGGTTTGTGTCCGAAAGGGGCGCGCCGTTCACGCCGGTAAGTTACTACGAAAGCTCGCGGCCTGGTGGCATCGGCTAGCTCTCTTGCTCCTTGAACTCTCCTGCGAGTCGAACGAACAGATAGAACGCCACGACGCCGATGAACATATGAGTCGCCATCACGAACCAAACCGTCTGAGGATGTCCCGCCTTGTTGAACACACCGTAGAGACTGGTGTAGGTGAACCCGCTCGTGAAACCGCCGATCATCGTGCCGAGGAAGTTCGAGCCCATGTAGAGCCCAGCCTTTTCCTTCGGTGCGATCCAGGTGATGTATTCCTGAATTCGTGGCGAGGTGATCATCTCGCCGATCGCGAACAACGCGATCCCCGCGAAGACGAGCACCGGAGCGCCGATCGCCGCCAGGCCGAGCACTCCCAGGCCCACGCCCGCAAGGCCCAGGCCGAAGATGAACGACGGCATCGCGCGGAAGCGCTCGAAGATCCACGAGACCGGTAGCTGACACAGCATGATGATCCAACCGGTGTGCGAGATGGTCTCGCCGAGGATCCTGCGCTTGCCGTCATCGCCCACGTGCGACAGGAATCCCGCGATTGTCGGCCCGAGTGCCGTCGACACATTCTCATAAAGGCGCGCCGTGTCGAGATTGGAATCGACGTACAGCGCGCACAGGTTGAAAAACGCCCAGAACGGGAGCCAGAAGAACACGCCCAGCAGCACGAGGAACGTCGCGAACTTGAAATCGGCGAGCACCGTGCCGATACCGCGCAGCTTCTCGCCGAGCGTTTCATGCGATGGCTCGCGGGGCGGCTCTTTGTAGAAAAGCAGCGTCATCACGAGCATCACGCCGATTGCCGCGGCCGAAACCTTGAAGGCGTAGTCCCACGAGACCGCACGCAGATACCCCGCGACGATCGGGCCGAACGAACCGCCGATGTTGACCATCGCGTAGAAAATTCCGAAGCCGAGCGTCTTGTTCGTGCCGTCGGTCGTGACCCGCACCGTGCCCGCGATCAGCGGCTTGAAGATTCCGGCCGCGAAACCGATGCACAACATCGAGGCGAAGACTCCGGAGTAGGTCTTGAAGTACAAGAGCATCAGGATCGCGGGGAGGTAGGCGAGGTACGAGACGATCAAGACCTTCTTGAATCCGAATCGGTCCGCGAAACTTCCCGACACGATGGGGACGGCATACGACAGCAGCAGGAAGAAACTCTGGACCGTGCCGAGCTTCTCGGTCGAGAGCCCCAGCGAGGTCATGTAGATCCCGAAGCCGAAGTAGATGCCGAAGTACGCGAATCGCTCGAGGACTTCGATCAGATTTGCAACCCAGATCACCGGCGGGAACTTCGAACGTGCGGCCTTGCGCTCTCCTTTGACTCCTGACTCGGCCGTGGATTCTAGCGCGGTTCGCGCGGAGGCCGGGGTGCGACTCCTGGTGTGATGCCAGGTTCGAGGCGCGCCTCAGCGGGTTGGCGGGGCGAGAGATACGTCCGTGTTCTTCGGTTCCTTCAATGAGTCCCCGCCGCACGATGAAGGTCACGTGATTCCCGAGGGAACTTGGCTGTCGGCTACAAGGCCGTATAGTCGCGCGTAACAGCTCTGCAGCCCACGGGGCCCACCGCACCGTGGACGCAGACGTGAGTCCATCAACGTGCCGAGCGCAGGGAGTTTTCGATGCTGACACAGCGACGGTTGAGCGTGGGGGGGTGGGTCGTGCTTGCGATCGTTACGATGAGCCTCTCGTGCAGTGGCAAGACGCCCAACACCGGCAGGGACGATGTGCCGTTGGCCAAGTCACTTGGCCGATTTGAGGGCACGATGCCGTGCACCGATTGCGCCGGGATTCGCGTCGAGTTGCAACTGTACGCCGAGGCGGGCCACGACGATGGCACCTTCGAGTTGAGTGAAACCTCGCTGCGGACCAAGGACGGTGATCGGTCGCAGAGTATGACCGGCAACTGGATCTTGGAGCGGGGCATCGAGGGGGATGCGGCGGCGGCAGTCTATCGACTCAATCCGGGCGATCCGAGCGAGCAGCGGTTCTACCTGAAGGTGAGCGACGACACGCTCGAACTGCTCGACGCGTCGCGACAGCGAATCGTGTCGAAGCTCAACTATGCGCTGAAGCGCGTGGCCCCATAGCGAGTTGATGATAGGGAGAGTTCTCGATGACATGCGGTGCGCGGTGTTGCGTTGGATCATGATCGCTGTTGGGGGAGTGTGGCCGAGAGCGTGATTGTCTGGGGCTCGATCACAATCTGAAGTGCGTCGTCTTGCCTGTGGCGGCTGGGGGAGCGGGCGGTGGTCGATCACTGAATGCTGTGCGCTTGGCAGTGACCATCCAGGTACTGCGAGACAACACTCCCCGCGCGAGCGCCTCGATGTCGATTGCGCACGGGTGCGTGGTTGCGTATGGCGCGTCGTTGGTGGATCAAGTGGGGGATTCGGAGGGAACCTGAGCGGTTTCTTCAGCAGGCGCGCGGCCATCGAAGGGCTTGCGCTTGGGAGCGAGGTTGTTGTGTGTGGCGCCATCAGGCTCTCTCTTGGGCGCGTGAGTCGAGTGGATCTTGTGCTGTTCGCGTCGCCACTGTGTCGGGTCGGTCGCGCGCGAGGCGGTCATGTGGCTCGGAAGATGTGCGGAGCGGTGTTGCAGGGCGGGCATCGCGTCTTGGAGGTTCGTAGATCGACGATGCCTCACGGTCATCGCTTCTTGAGTGCGGAGCGGTCGGCGGTGATTTGCGGTCATCGGAGTTGGAAGTCGATCAGCTCGAGCAGGCGCCGCACTCCTGGCACGGTGAGCGCGGTCGAGCAGCGCGTCGTCGAAGGCCTCGCGGTGTGATGGCGGTTGGGAACGCGCCGACGAAGGCATCTGAGCGTGGATACGGTCACGCGGCGCGTTCTGCTGGGCATCGCAGCGCGGATGTGGTGGCGCGGGACGTCTGCGCTGGTATCGAGCCGTGGACGTGGTCAGGCATCGAATTGTGGCGCAGAGGTTGGCCGCCGCGTTCGATTGCCTCCTCATGGATGATCGTTAGCAGCTCTGGTCGCCAGACGCGAAACAAATGTGGATCGCGATTATGTGTGGCCCAAACAAAGTGGTAGTAAAGTTGGTGGAAGACATGGCCCATCTGTCGGCTGTGCCCCCAATCAATTGACCCCCTAAAGGGGCCGAAGAATTTAGGGTTTATGCTTTCGCAAACCCAGGCATAAATGCCTGGGCTAGGGAAAAGAATTGGAAGTAGTTTTTACAGTTTCGTCATTCCCCTAATTCCATCCGTGCGCATCGCGCACGGCCACCAGGGCGCCAAGAATGTCGTTCCAGGTTTGCGGTTTCATCATCGTGGCGTTGGGGAACATACAGCCGTCCCAGCAAATGTGCT
>CAZAHQ010000375.1:0-4411 GCA_964484415.1 uncultured Acidobacteriota bacterium
CTGCGCGCTGATGAAGATTCGCTCGCGCAAGTGCCGGCCCGAGATCGCGATCGACGACCTGATGCCGCGCTTCACCGAGGACGGCCATCACGTCGACCCGCCTTGCCCCTGGACTGAAGATACCGACGTCGCCATGGCCCGCGAGCAAACGCGCACGATGGTCCGCGCGGCGATCGATCGCTTACCCGAGAACTACCGAACCGTGCTGTTGCTCCGCGACATCGAGGAACTCGACACTGAGGAGACAGCCCAGGTGCTGGGAATCAGCGCCAATGCCGTGAAGGTCAGATTGCATCGCGCTCATCAAGCGCTGCGCACGATGATCGACACGCACTTCAAGGAAACACTCCGATGACTTGCCGAGAGTTTGCCGAGTTCATTGATTCCTTCATCGGTGGCGGACTTTCCAACGATGAAGCGCAGGAGTTTCACCGCCACCTGGCGGTGTGCAGAGATTGCGTCAACTACATCGACACTTATCGGCGCACGATCGTCATGAGCAAGCGCGCCTTCGAGTCGATGCCAGAGGCCTCGGTACCCGAGGATGTACCTGAGGATCTGGTCAAGGCGATTCTGGCGTCCCGCAAGACTTGATCGAGAGGGACCTGACCCACCGAGCTTGACCAATAAGCTAATGGGTGGCGAGCGCGACTCCGGCAGGCGTAGCATCCTGCGCTGCTGTGTTGCCGACACTCGCATCTCGGCGAGGGCGAGGACCTCAAACGACCTCTTCACCTCTCATCGATCGACTTCGACGTTGGCTCGGCCCCGTCTTCGCCGCAGTGCTGTTCGGGGCGGCGCTCTGGGCGATTCATCGCGAGTTAGGACCGTATCGTCACGGGCAGATCGTCGAAGCCCTGCAGCAGCTACCGGCATCGCGCACGCTGCTCGCGCTGCTCCTGACGGTGACTAGCTACCTGCTCCTGACGTTCCTCGACCAGGTCACGCTTCGTGCGATCCACGTAACGCTTCCCTATCGCCGCGCCAGCTTTGCCTCGTTCGTTGCTTACGCCTTCAGTCATAGCGTCGGCTTTGCCGCGGTCACCGGCGCGGCGATCCGATACCGCTTGTATTCAGCTTGGGGACTTTCAGCGCCGAAGATCGCGCAGTTTCTGGTCTTGGGAACCACTGCTTTTTGGCTCGGTTTTGCGCTGGTCGGCGGCGTCTGGTTTGTCAAGGACGCGAGCGACGTGACCGGGGGCTCCCTGCTTGAAACGCCGCGCGCGACGTTTGGTTTAGGGCTGCTGCTGCTGTTGTTGCTCTCGATCTATCTGGTGCTGTGCCTTCGTCGGCGCGGGCGCCGCGTCTTTCGTTGGCGCGACCACGAACTCCCACTGCCGTCGCCGTCATTGGCGATTCTGCAAACCGGCATTTCAGCACTCGACTGGATCGCGAGTGCTGCCGTGTTGTGGGTCCTGCTCAATCAACCCGAGATGTCGTTGTGGCGATTCGTCGGCGTATTTCTGCTCGCTCAAGTGGCGGGAGTGATCAGTCAGATACCGGGCGGACTGGGTGTGTTCGAATCGTTGGTGTTGACCTTGACCGGTGATGCCCACCCCACGCCTGCGATCGCAGCGGCGTTGATCTCGTATCGGTTGCTCTATTACGTGCTGCCGCTCGTCACCGCTGCCGCGCTCTTCAGCGCACGTGAGACCTTCGATCGCTGGCCGCGGGTCGAGCGGATCTCGCGAGCAATGGGGCGCTGGGCTTCGGGTGTGATTCCCACGCTGCTTACTGTTACCACCTTCGCTGCTGGAATCGTCCTGCTCGTGTCGGGCGCGACACCGGCGGAGAGCTGGCGCCTGAAATGGCTGCGCGACGTCGTTCCGCTTCCGGTCATCGAACTCTCGCACTTTCTCGGTAGCCTGACTGGAGCGGGTCTCTTGCTCTTGGCTCGCGGCCTCCAACAGCGCCTCGATGCTGCCTACACGCTGACCGCGCTGTTGCTCGCCGCGGGAGCGGGCTTCTCACTCGCCAAGGGCGTGGACTATGAAGAGGCGTTGTTCTTGGTCGGCATGTTGGCATTGTTGTTGCCGTGTCGCCGCCACTTCTATCGGCGCGCATCGCTGTTCGCCGAACCGTTCACGCCTGGCTGGCTCGTGGCCGTAGCGGCCGTGATCGCCGCCACCGCTTGGATCAGTGTGTTCGCGCACAAGCATGTCGAGCTCGCTGGCGACTTATGGTGGACGTTCGCATTCAGAGGCGATGCCTCGCGCACGCTCCGCGCGTTGACCGGTGTGGTGGCACTCGTTGCCGTGATCGGTACGGCGCGATTGTTGCGGCCCGCACCGGCCCGGCCTCAGCTCCTCACCAGCGACCAGAAACCCCGGCTGATTCAGGCGATCGCGAACTGCTCCGACACATCGGCTAACTTGGCATTGTTGGGCGACAAGGCGGTGCTCTTCAGTCCAACCGGGAACAGTTTCGTGATGTACGCGGTCGAGGGGCGGAGCTTCGTAGCGCTCGGCGATCCATCAGGGCTCGAGACCGAGATCGCCGATTTGGCCTGGCGATTTCGCGAGTTGGCGGACCGGCATGGTGGCTACACCGTGTTCTATGAAGTATCCGCTAGCCGATTGCCGATGTACCTCGATATGGGTTTGGCGCTCGTCAAGCTGGGCGAAGAGGCGCGGGTCGCATTGGATGAGTTCTCGATTCAGGGCAACTCCGGCAAGTCGTTTCGCAGTGCCATCAACAGCATGACCAAGGACGGATGCAGTTTCGAGATCGTCGCGACGGCCGACGTTCCGGCGCTTCTTCCCGCGCTTCGTGCGATATCGGATGCCTGGTTGGCCAGCAAGAACACGCGTGAGAAAGGGTTCTCGCTGGGATACTTCGACGAGGAGTACTTGGCGAACTTCCCGATGGCGGTGGTCCGTCAACACGGCAGGCCGATTGCATTCGCGAACATTTGGGCCACATCTGACGGCGGTGAGCTGTCGGTCGACCTGATGCGGTTTGCCGAGGACGCGCCCAAGGGAACGATGGACTTTTTGTTCTTGCAGACGATGCTGTGGGGCAAGGAACGACGCTACCGGTGGTTCAACTTGGGAATGGCACCATTGTCCGGGCTGGAGGCGCATCGGTTGGGGCCACTCTGGGGCCGCGTGGCGTCGTTTGTCTTCCGGCACGGCGAGCACTTCTACAACTTCCAGGGCTTGCGTCAGTACAAGCAGAAATTCTCGCCGCATTGGCAGCCGCGATATCTGGCGTTTCCGGGTCGTCTTACGTTTGCTCGAGTGTTGCTCAACGTTGCTTCCTTGACCTCCGGTGGTTTGAGAGGCGTGGTGACTAAATGATGCGAATAACGTTTGGATTGTTGCTCTTGGCGTCGACTTCCGTAGCGAGCGCAGACACGCATGTGTCAAACAACGAGTCGGTGACGTTCGGTGCGTTTGGCAAGGTCGCGCTGTATCGCCCAGCCTCTCCAATCGAGGATGTCGTGCTATTCGTTTCCGGAGACGGCGGCTGGAATCAAGGCGTGGTCGACATGGCGAAGCAACTGGTCTTGATGAACGCACTCGTGCTCGGCATCGACATGCCGCGATTTGCAACCGCGTTGAAGTCGGAGAAAGGCGCATGCGCCTACCCCGCCGCCGAGTTCGAAGCCTTGAGTCAGTACGTCCAGAAGAAGCTCGACTTGCCAGACTACAAGACCCCAATCCTGGCGGGCTACTCTTCTGGGGCGACTCTGGTGTACGCACTCTTGGCGCAAGCACCGGGCGGGACCTTCGCCGGCGGATTGAGTCTCGGTTTCTGTCCCGACCTGGAGGTCACCAAACCACTGTGCAAAGGGAGTGGGCTAACGTTCATGCCGCTGCCTAGAAAGAACGGCTTCATCTTCGATGCCAACCCTGCACTCCCCGCACCGTTTCACGTACTGCAAGGCGACATCGATCAGGTCTGTCAACCCGAGGCGACACGCGCCTATCTCTCCAAGATCCCATTGGCAAAACTCTACTGGCTCCCGAAGGTCGGACACGGCTATTCGGTCCCCAAGAACTGGTTGCCTCAGTTCCGCGATGCGTATCGTGATCTGAGGACGGTGAGCGCAGCCGATCGAACGCAAGCACACAAGCCACTCAGTACGGCGGGCGCATCGACGCCATCAATCGATGATCTGCCGCTGGTCGAGGTGCCGGCTGTCGGAAAGGTGCAGGACAGCGTGGCGGTGATTCTCACGGGAGATGGCGGCTGGGCTGGACTCGACAAGCAAGTTGCCGGCGCGTTGGCTGCGCGCGGAATCCGCTGTATCGGCTGGAATTCTCTGCGCTACTACTGGACCGCGCGGACACCAGACTCAGCCGCAGCCGATCTCGCCCGCATCATGCAACTGATCCAAGCGCAGTCGCCGGGCGCGAAGGTCCTGCTGATTGGCTACTCGCTGGGCGCCGATGTCTTGCCGTTCCTG
>CAZAHQ010000376.1:0-4406 GCA_964484415.1 uncultured Acidobacteriota bacterium
AACCACGATGTCGAAGTGATGGTCTGACTTCAGCCGCCTCAGCAACGGCATGGCAGCGGGCTGCAACAGTGGCTCACCTCCGGTAAGGCATAGCCGACGCACGTCGTGCGCCAAGATCGCCGCCTCGAGTTGTTCGTTGGTTTGCCACTCCCCTCCAACGAAGGCCCACTCGGTGTCGCACCAACGGCAGCGCAGTGCGCAACCGGTCAGCCTGAGGAACACGGTGGGGAGCCCGCTGCGCGACCCTTCACCCTGCAACGAACAGAACAGTTCGGAGACGCGAAGTCGACGCAATCGCGCCGAGTTCCAGTCTTCGGTAGCCAGATACGCTGGCTCGGGCGATTCGATACTCGTCACCTGGCCGCTCGCTTTGCCTCGGCAATCCCCTCGGCGCGCCACGCCTCGACCTGTTCACGGCTCGGCACTGCTTGTAGCCCGGCGAGGGCGCGCAGGATCGCGAGGTTCCCCTCTGTTTCGCAACCGTCGTCGGTGTACTCGGTTTCCAACGACGCCACCATGCCGTCGAAACGCGGATCGTTCATCAAGAACAGAAACGGCGCGATCCCCATCTCTCCTTGTCCGATCTGCTCGTGACGATCGACGCGCGAGCCGCAGCCCTTTTTGGAGTCGTTGATGTGCAGCGCCTTGACCTTGTTCCAACCGACGAGTTTGTCGAACTCGTTCCAGGTTGCCTCGAACTGCGCGCGCGTCGTGAGGTCGTAACCTGCGGCGAAGGTGTGACATGTGTCGAGACAAAAACCAACGCGGCCGCCATGTTCGAGTTGTCGGTGGATCGCAGCCAAATGCTCGAAACGCCAGCCGACGTTACTCCCCTGCCCTGCGGTGTTCTCGATCAGGATCTCGACGTCGGACCCAGGTTGTTTGGTGAGTACGGTATCGATCGCGCGCGCGATTTTTTGAAACGCTGCCTCTTCACCGCTCCCCACGTGAGCGCCCGGATGCATCACCAGGTACTTGATGCCGAGTTGCGTGCAGCGAACGTACTCATCCTCGAGCGCCTTGGTTGACTTGGCCCACAGTGCATCGTCCGGCGATCCGACGTTGATCAGGTACGAGTCGTGACAAATCACCGGATGCAACCCCGCCTGCTGCACTCCATCGCGGAAGCGCTCGACCTCATCGTCCTTCAAGGGACGTGAGGCCCACTGGTTCGACGACTTGACGAACATTTGCAGCGCCTGGCAACCACACGCGACGGCGCGCTCGACCGCTTTGTCGACGCCACCGGCGATCGACATGTGGGCTCCTACTCGTGGCGGCATGGGGCCTCCGTAACACCGTGAATTCTAACGGCGTGACTCATTCCTCTCCGTCCCAATAGTCCACGCCGGCCGAGCGCGGCGCGAAGATGAAAAACGCCGCCTCGGTAAACGGCTTGCCGACCTCTCGCCCGGCAAACGCCCCGAACTTCTTCGAGTCGGGGTACTCGACGATCTCGTTTGGCTCGGCTGTAGAAAGGGATAGATATCGGAGGTCTTCGTTCCCGGTGTTGATGATTTGATGGGCACCTGCCGGTCCTGGCGGACAGGCAATCAGGTCCCCCGGCTGCAGCGGCGTCTCACCTTCCGGCCAACGCAACGATCCGGTTCCGTTCAGCACCAAGAACAACTCCTCGTTGACGTGGTGGAAGTGGTACGGAAAAGCGCGTTTGCCAGGGGGGAGAACGGTCAGGTGATACCCGAGTTTTTTCGCTCCGAGCTTTCGGGCGACATCGAAGTGAAGGCTGTGGTACTTCTCACCGTGCTCCCGCACCTGCGGGTCGGAAAGACGATAGATATTGAGGACGGGCGGCTGGCTCATGCTGGCTCCTGAGGCGGCTTCGGCTTAATATCCTGTTAGGCAAAACAGGGTAACAACGCTTGACCCATTCGGCTAAATCGATCTAGCCCCGAACAAAAGAGGCACTGATGGCATCCCCGAATCCCCTCGATTTCATGGACGTTCACAGCCTGTTGACCGAAGACGAGCAGCAAGTGCAGGACAGCGTAGCCCGCTTCGTTGACGAGCGCGTCATCCCGATCATCAGCGAAGCGTTCGAGGCCGACCGCTTCCCCCGTGAGCTCGTCCCGCTGATGGCGGAAGTGGGGCTGTTCGGGGTGAACCTCAGCGGCTACGGCTGCGCTGGGATGAGCAACGTCTGCTACGGGTTGGTCTGCCAGGAACTCGAACGCGGTGATAGCGGCGTGCGCAGTTTCGTCTCGGTACAGAATTCGTTGTGCATGTGGCCGATTCACACCTACGGCAGCGAGGAACAGAAGCAGCGTTGGCTTCCCGAAATGGCGGCCGGTGCCAAGATCGGGTGCTTCGGATTGACCGAGGCCGACGGCGGCAGTGACCCGGGCACGATGAAGACGCGGGCGCACCGCGAGGGCGGCGATTGGATCATCAACGGCGCCAAGATGTGGATTACCAACGGCACCGTTTCCGACTTGGCGATCGTTTGGGCGATGACGGATGAAGGCATACGCGGCTTCATCGTGGAGCAAGGGATGAAGGGGTACACCGCGCGCGACATCAAACGCAAACTATCGTTGCGGGCGTCGATCACCTCGGAGCTGTTCTTCGACGACGTGCGTGTGCCGGAGTCGAGCCGCATGCCCAAGGCCGAAGGGCTCGGTGCGCCGCTCTCGTGTCTCACCAACGCCCGCTATGGAATCGTGTGGGGCGCGATCGGAGCCGCGCAGGCTTGTTTGGCTGAAGCGCGGAGTTACGTGCACGACCGAGTGATGTTCGGCCGACCGCTCTCGCACACACAGACGATTCAGCGCCGCCTGGCGGACATGGCGCGACGGATCAGTACCGGACAGTTGTTGGCGCTGCAACTGGGAAGACTGAAGGACCAAGGCCGGCTGCATCACTCGCAGGTCAGCCTGAGCAAGTGGAACAATGTACGACTGGCGCTGGATATCGCCCGTGACGCCCGTGACATTCTGGGCGGCGCCGGTATTACGTTGGACTACCACTCCCTGCGGCACGCTCTCAACCTCGAGAGCGTCATCACCTACGAGGGCGCCGAGACGGTGCATGAACTGATCGTCGGTCGCGAACTGACGGGCGTAGCGGCGTTTTGATATGTCGGTGTTCAACCGCGCACTGGCGATCGATCAACAACTACTCAAGTACCTCGACCTCGCGGCGCATGCCGCCCCCCCGTCGGCTCCCTTGCAGCCGGACGCCCAGGTCAGCCCTGGTTCGAGGCTGACGGGGACGCAGTTGTTGGATCTCGCCGACGCACAGATGACCTGCCGACATCTCGATCTCATCGCGCGCGAACTCCGTTCGCGCGACGCCGGCTACTACACCATCGCAAGCAGCGGACACGAGGGAAATGCCGTGCTCGGCGCATTGGTGCGCCACACCGATCCAACCTTCCTGCACTATCGCAGCGGCGCACTGATGATGCAGCGCAGCAAGCAGGTGCCCGGGATCGACCCGATCCTCGACACGTTGCTCTCGCAAGCGGCCTCGGCCGATGATCCGATTGCCGGTGGCCGCCACAAGGTCTGGGGCAGCAAGCCGCTGTGGGTTCCGCCCCAAACGAGCACGATAGCAAGTCACCTGCCCAAGGCGGTCGGTGCTGCCATCGCGATCGATCGCGCTCGAAAACTGAAGCTGACGTTGCCGGTTCCAGCCGACAGCATCGTGATGTGCACCTTCGGTGACGCTTCGGTCAATCACAGTGCTGCGCAGGGCGCATTCAACAGCGCTGCGTGGGCCGCGTATCAGAAGGTGCCGGTCCCGGCGCTGTTCGTCTGCGAGGACAATGGCATTGGGATCAGCGTGCACACGCCGCCGCGTTGGATCGAGCACACGTTCCGTCAACGCTACGGCTGGACGTACTTCTTCGGCGATGGACTCGATCTCCCGGATGCCTACGAGGCAGCGGCCCGAGCCGTCGAACACTGCCGCATCACGCGTACGCCGACGTTTCTCCATCTGCGCACCATCCGAATGACCGGCCATGCCGGCAGCGATGTGGAGACGAACTATCACTCGCTCGAGGAGATCGCAGCCGTCGAGGCACACGATCCACTGCTGGCCACCGCACGACGAATCGTCGACAGCGGGCTGATGACAGCCGCAGAGTTGAAGGATCGTTATGAGGCGATTCGCCGACGCGTGGCGGAGCTTGCCGAGGATGTAGTACGGCGGCCGAAGCTGACCACCGTCACGGCGGTCATGGCGCCACTCGCACCACTGTCGCCGGAGGACGTCTCGACCGAAGCGTGCCGAGTCGCAGCAGTTCCCAACGGCACCGCGCCACTGGCCGAACTGTCCGGCGCCAAGCATCTGGCGGTGCTGATCAATCGCGGCTTGCACGAGATGCTCGAGAAGTACCCGAACTCATTGGTGTTTGGCGAGGACGTTGCCCGCAAGGGCGGTGT
>CAZAHQ010000377.1:0-4397 GCA_964484415.1 uncultured Acidobacteriota bacterium
TGAGCAGTGGCTCAAAGAAGATCGCGGACGTGGCGCGCGAGCGCCGCTTGAGTGCCAAGTACCTCGGGCGGCTCTGGGCGATGCTGCAAGAGAAGCAGGAGGCTAACGAAAAGCCGTCGCTCGTGCTGGCTTCACTGCGCGCGAAGTGGCGTGAAGGAAGTCTTACAGCCGCCGACATCGAACCGTGGCAGAAGGCGTTGTGGCGTTTCTCGAACGTCGGACATCTCGGAAAGGTCGGCGGCCCGAAAGCCTGGCTGGAAGCGGTGACGCCGCTCGCGGCTCAGCATGAGTTCCGCCTGAAGTTGCAGGCAACGGCCGATGGCAGCGATCTCACGCTGTATCTCACGACGACAGATGCCGGTGACGGGAACGCCAATGATTTTGCCATTTGGGAGAACGCGCGGCTCATCACTCCGGGACGCGGCGAGGTGCCGTTGCGCGACATCCGCTCGGTATTGCAGCAGATGGAACGTCAGCGCGATGCGGTCAAAGAAAGCGTGGTTCGATGCCTTGCGGCGGCTCATGAAGTGGACAGTACAACGGAACGACCTGATCTTGCGGCGCTGGCTCAGAAGCACAACGTCGACGCCAAAGTTCTCGCGGGCTGGCTAATGTATCTCGGTATCGCCAGCGCGGGGGAATCGAAGTTGGAGCCGCTCATCACGAAGAAGTCAGAGAGCGTCGCCAACTACAACTTCATCAAAGGCTGGGTCGGAGAGAACGCCCTCAGCGTACTGGCGAATTCCTCCGACGCGACGGTCAACATCCCCGGCGAAATGAAGCCGCATAGCATCGCGACGCATCCGTCGCCGAAGTTTGCGACCGTCATTGCCTGGCGCAGTCCGATTTCTGGCGCGTTAAAGGTCAGCGGCGCGGTGCAGGACGGACACACGGCTTGCGGCAATGGCATCCTTTACTCGTTGGAACTGCGACGCGGTCAAACTCGCGAAGTGCTGGCGGCGGGCGAGAGCAAAGGCTCGTCGGTGATTCCGCTCGTTCCGCTGCAAGACGTGAGCGTCATGCAAGGCGACGTGATCGCGCTCGTGATCGATCCGAAAGGCAACGAGCACTCTTGCGATCACACGCCGATCAATCTGACGCTCGGTGACGGCAAGCTCGAATGGGATCTCGCCAAAGATGTGTCGTCCGACATTCTCGCGAGCAATCCGCATGCGGATCGGCACGGCAACAGCGCGGTGTGGCATTTCCTCAGTCAACCTGCCAGCGGCGCGACATCGCCTGCACCGGCCATCGACGCAACCTCGCTGCTCTCGAAATGGCGCAAGGCGAAGGACGATGCCGAGCGAAATCAAATCGCCGCGCAAGTGCAGCAATTGCTACAGCAGGATGCCGCCGCAGCCGCAAAGGCGAGTCCGGCAGATCGTGCTTTGAGTCAGCAGCTTCTTTCCTTCAATGGTCCGTTGCTGGTCGATGCGTGGCGTTCCATGAAGGCACAAGCGACCGAGGACTCGAAGTCATCGTATGGCCTCGATCCAGCGTTCTTCGGCAAGCATCCGAAGAACGGCGAAGTCGCGGCGACGAGCCTCTGCGTGCAGGCTCCGTCGGTCGTTGAAGTGCGACTTCCGAGTTCCTTGATTGCGGGGGCAGAGTTCGTTGCAACCGGTCGCTTGCATGCCGCGACGGCAGCAGACGGCAGCGTGCAAATGCACTTGCTGACAACGAAGCCTGCAGCGGCTTCCGGTCTGCGCGCGACGAACGCGACCTCAGCTCAAGAAGGCGGAGCATGGAACAGCAGCAAGCCGCCGATGACATTCGATGCCCCGATCTTGGTCTCGAATGACAGCGCCGCGCGACGGCGCTTCGAAGCGGCCTTCGATGACTTCCGCGCGTTGTTCCCCGCCGCGCTGTGCTACACGAAGATCGTGCCCGTCGATGAGGTCGTGACGCTGACTCTGTTCCATCGCGAAGACGAACCGCTACGACGTCTGATCCTTGACGACGCTCAAAGTACCGAGCTGGATCGCTTGTGGGACGAACTGCATTTCGTCAGCGAAGACGCTTTAACGTTGGTCGATGCCTACGAGCAAATCTGGCAGTTCTCGACTCAGGATGGGCCGAACGCTCCGAACGGCGACAAGCGATTGGAGCCTCTTCGTCAGCCGATCATGGAGGCTGCGGCGAAGTTCAAACAACAGAAGAATGCTGCCGTCGAACCTCAGAAGACGGCGCTGCTCGGCTTTGCGGAGAAGGCATGGAGGCGGCCACTGACCGCGACCGAATCCACGAGTTTGAAGAAGTTCGAGCCGCGTTTGATGCTGGTAAGAATTCTTGCCTCGCCGGCGTTCTTATATCGCAGCGAGACTCCGGCGTCTCAGGCAGGCCCAGTCAATGATTGGGAACTCGCGGCAAGGCTCAGTTACTTCCTCTGGTCGTCGCTGCCCGATGACGAATTGCGTTCCGTTGCGGCAGCCGGAAAGCTGAGCGATCCCGAGGTGCTGGCGGCTCAGACGCGACGCATGCTTAAGGACGATCGAGTCCGCCGACTCGCGACCGAGTTCGGTTGCCAATACTTGCATGTTCGCGATGTCGGCTCGCTGGATGAAAAGAGCGAGCGTCACTTCCCGACTTTCACCTCAGTACGTGCGGACATGCAGGAGGAAGTCACACGGTTCTTTATCGATCTCTTCCAAAACGATCGTAGCGTGTTCACACTACTTGATTCGGATTACACGTTCCTCAACAAGCCGCTGGCTGATCACTACGGCGTCCCGTTCGAAGGTAGCGATTGGCAGCGAGTGGAAGGGATCAAGAAATATGGTCGCGGAGGCGCACTGGGTTTCTCGGCCACGCTAGCGAAGCATTCCGGAGCATCGAGGACGAGTGCCATCCTGCGTGGCATGTGGGTCAGCGAAGTGCTGCTCGGCGACAAGATTCCCAATCCACCCAAAGGCGTTCCGACGTTGCCGGAGGAAGCCCCGGAAGGACTCAGCGAACGCCAGTTGATCGAACGCCACAGCAGCGACGTGCGCTGCGCAGGCTGCCACAAACGAATCGACCCCTTCGGTTTCGCGCTCGAAGGCTTCGATGCGATCGGTCGAACGCGGTCGGCCGACACGAAGTCCGTGACCTTCGACGGCACGGCTGTGGAAGGCTTGGCCGGTTTGCGGGATTATCTGGCCAACCAGCGTCGAGCCGATTTCCTCCGACAGTTCAGTCGCAAACTGCTCGGCTACTCACTGGGGCGAAGCGTGCAACTATCCGACCAACCGCTAATCGACAACCTCTCCAAAACGGAGGGAGGCCATGTCGGCAAGATGATCGAGCACATTGTTCGCAGTCCTCAGTTCCGCGAGATTCGCGGGCGAGACTCTATTTCCAGCAACCCACCTTCGTTTAACGGCAAGCCGTAGGCGTCGGTGAACACGACACGCAGTGCGCAGTCGCCTGCGGCTAGCCGTTAAACGAATCCCCCTTCATCGGAGCAAACATGACCCAGCATCACTTCTCACGGCGAACATTCCTGCACGGTCTCGGCGTTTCGATGGCGCTCCCCTGGATGGAGTCGCTGCGCGTCTGGGGCGACGAGGCTAACTCATCCAAGGTCGCCAGCCAAGCACCGATCCGGTTGTGCGTGACCTTCTCCGGCAATGGCTTTCATTCGAAGGAATGGTGGGCCAAAGGGGAAGGCCTCAATATGGAACTCGGTCAGGTCCTTCAGCCGCTAGCCGATTTCCGAGAGAAGTTGGTCTTTGTGCGCGGTTTGTACCACGAAGAGGCACGCAAAGGGAACATTCACAGTTCGCAGACCGGCAACATGCTGTCGGGCGCTCCGATCGCCAGCGGCGGCGAGATCCGCTCAGGGACCAGTTTCGATCAGGTCATCGCTCAGACCTATGGCCGTAGCACAAAAGTCCCGAGTATGGTCTTGGCCTGCGAAACATCGAACCCGTCGGTCCATAAGAACTACAGCATGCTTTACAGTTCGCACATCTCGTGGAGTTCCCCGACGACTCCCACACCTCTGGAACTCTATCCCGCGCTGGCGTTCGACCGACTCTTCAAGGACGCATCGTCACCCGAAGATCAGAGCGTTCTGGATGCGGTGCTCGCCGATGCCAAAGACCTGCGGCGGAAGATCAGTTCCGGAGATCAGCAAAAGCTGGACGAGTACCTCGACAGCGTTCGCGAAATTGAGACCCGCATCGCGAGTGCCGGCAAACGTGGCGAATTGCAGGGTTGGAAGCCAACTCTCGACAAACCGAACATTCAACGCCCAGCGGACGGGATTCCGCAGGATATCGCCGAGCACATGCGGCTGATGATCGATATTCTCGTCCTCGGTTTTCAGACCGACACGACGCGCGTGGCGACGCTCAAGCTGAACAACGACCACAGCGCGCTGCGATTCCCGAATCTCACCAGCGTCGAGCAGGCGG
>CAZAHQ010000378.1:0-4385 GCA_964484415.1 uncultured Acidobacteriota bacterium
GCAAGTTCTACTCGGATGCCGAGCGTTGAGTTGTGTTTGTGCGAGCAACTCGTATCGACGCGCGATACGTGGTTTCTCGACGATGCTCGGAATCGCGCAGCCAAACAGCAGGCCACGACCATGGTCGTCCCTCGCGATACGGTCCTACCGCCGCGAAAGCCGCTGCAATGCCGTGTCGCAGACGATCGCTATCAACACCCTGGCATGCCGCGACGCCGTCGTTGCGTCGAGGATCCCAGCGCTCGCAGAACGCCATCAGCCGGTCATCGATCCTCGCCAATGGAACGGCAGACTGCACAAGCGCCGTACGCCCAAATCGGCAGAGCGCTACTCCTGCAACCTTGGTTCTGTCGACGACGACCTCATCGCGGTCGACACGCTGAAAGCAAACATCCGATCGGGAGGTAGCCGACTCTCCCCCTTCAAACACCATCGCCGGCCGGCGTTCGGCGGCCAGTCCGAGTGCAATCGCCTGTGCCAACTGCCGACTGCAGCGCCTCAACTCGCCGGCCCGCAGCGGCCCCGCGAACGCCACCGAAATGGCGAGGTCACCGGGCCAGTGCAGCAGCCATCCGCCACCCGTTGGACGGCGCACAAGCTCCACGCCGGCCTCCGCTGCGGCCGGTCCCAGTTCCAACGGAATCGGCTGAGACCGACCGACCGATAGAACCGGCTGATTCCAACCGTGGATCCTGAGTATGGTGACGGGCCCCTCGCCACTCCGCTGACGTCGTACCAACGTTTCGTCGCGCGCCATCGCTCGCGCGCCATCTTCTGGACCATCGTTCAGGATCACCAGATCGGTCATACGCACACGTTGTCGTCAACACGGCCGCAATCCCCGTCAACGCGAAAGAAAGACGATTCCTGGCTGGAGGGAGCGGAAAACGGGGCGGCGGCCGGCCCGTTGTTTTCCAGCGTCAAGGGAAGGGGTTGGGAAGGGGTGTTGGTCAGGCAATCCGCGTACGTTTGCTCGACCGGCCGCCGCAACAGGGACGCATGAGCGCCCCGATGCTTCTGCGCCAACATTGAGCACGAGTCATGCCAACAGATCACTGCTTTCATTCTCCGTGAACGGAGCGCGATGCCCCGACTCGCTTCTTTCGATCTCGACTTTAGACATCCCCGCTTCTACGAGTGTATCGGGGCTGCACACACCTTTCGACGTCCCAAAACCGGTGCGATTCGATCCGTGGGACGACTCCCACAAGTTTCGTAGCACGCCCGCGCGTCAATTTTCTGGCGGGGTCGCGTCAGAATTTCGTCACAATCGCGCCGCGCAACGAGTCCAACGCTGGGTGATCGGGGAAGACCTCCTCGAGGCTGCGAAGGTAGCGGACCGCCTTCTGTTCGCCGCCTGCCTGATGCGTGGCCAATGCTAACGCCGCCAAGAAATCGGCGTAGACCGCGGCGCTCATCGCCGCCGCGTCGTCAAGCACCGATTCACCCGCCTCGATCGCGAGTGCGCCTTCCCCTCGCGCTGACCGATGTTGAAGAAGCAGCAGCGCCACCTCGACCGCTCTGCCGGGCGCAAAGCGGGCACGCTCGAGTGTTTCAAGGGCTTGGTCCTCGAGCCCCATCTCTAGCAAACCGATCGCCATCTGATAGAGAGTTTCGTGGTCTTCATCCCCGATGGCGTTCTGAATATGAACTGCCAACTGTTTCACGTCGGGGGCGTGTTCCGATCCAGTGGGCCCAGGTCTCGCTTGCGTCGAAAGGGGGCCTGTCACGAACGGCGCGGGAGTCGGTCGACTGGTCTTCGTCGGCTGAATCTCTGTAAGTTCCCCGTCGTCATCTTCGATAACGACGAACATCTCCTCCATTGGAGCGGACCTGGGTTTCGAGGGGGGTGTTGCACGCCGCGGGACCTTCGCTTCTGCGATGAGCGCTTCCCGTTCCACTCGGCTTACTTCGGGATGGCCTCTCCATGACGCCTCGATTGCCTGGAGTGTTACTCGAGCCTGCGACGGCAAACCATGTTGAATCAACGACTGGGCTTCGGTAAGAGCGACTCGAATCTCCTGCGGGAGCTCGGCGCTCACCAAAGGAGAGTCCGGCTGTCGAGCCACGGGGTTGGGGCGGTCGACGATCGCAGGGGAGGACGATCTGCTCGTAAGTCCGACCAGCACCGTCGCCGCCTCATGATCGTTCGGATTGCGGGCCACCAACCCGGTCAAGACATCGACAAGATCGGGGCTGTTCTCTTGCCCCGCGTTTGTCATGGCTGTTGCAGCGGCGAGCACATGGCGACGCGCGAGATCGGTTTCTCCGAGATCGAGGAGCACCCTACCTGCCCACAGAGCTACACGAGGCGCCCGTTCCGGTCTCGGCTCGAGCACCGGTGCCAGCACTGACCGGGCCTGTGCTGTTTGCCCCTCGCGCGCAAGAAAGGCAGCGGCGATCACACCCCACGTATCCGCCGCATGCGGGGTCAAACGGGCAGAATGCGTTTGAAACTCCGCGGCTATTCCATGCGGAAGAATTTTGAGCAGGTGCGGCAGTCTCGCCAAACAAGCGGAGCTGTCAGCGTACTCGCTCACAGCTTCACGAAGTCCTTTGACCGCTGCTGGCGTGTCGCCGTTCAATGCAGTCGCCATGGCGATCTCGAGCCTCGCCTCCGCAACGGACTGTGGAGCGTTGCCCCGCTGCGCCAGCCTCAACAGCGCCTGTCGAGAAACAAGGTCTCGCGGTAGCGCCTCAGCAACTTGCCGAAAGATGAGGATGGCACCGGGAATATCTCCGCCGGCCTCCCGCAGAGACGCGGCCTCGATCAGCGGATCTCGGGCGTCGGCAACGTGACCCAATTCCAGCGTCCGCTCACCGAGCAGGACGAGGAGATCCGGCTGAGGACCTCCTAACCGGGACGCACGTCGCAAAACGGCCAAGGACCGGCTTCGAAACCCACCTCGCCAATACTCCTCTGCGAGCCTGAGCATCACGTCGCGGGCTTCAGCATCTTGACTAGCACGCGCGAGCGCATCCCCCAATCTCTGAAGCAGGGTCAGATCGGTTGGCGTAAATGCGAGGAGCTTTCTGTAGCACACGGCCGCCGCAGCCAAGTCGCCTCGACGAGCGGCTTGATCTGCCTCCAATAGCAATCTGTGGCGATCGTCCGACACGCCCTAGGCCTGACGGCGCTCCTTGATGCGCGCCGCCTTTCCGGAAAGCCCGCGCAGGTAGTAGAGCTTTGCGCGACGCACGCGACCCTGGCGCACCACCTCGATCCTCGAGATCACAGGAGAATGCACCGGGAACACGCGCTCCACGCCTACACCGTTGCTGACCTTTCGGACGCGGAAGGTGGAACGAGGGGAGTTCTTCCCATGGCGGCGAGCGATCACCACGCCACGGAAGATCTGAATCCGCTCTTTCTCACCCTCTTTGATGCGTACATGCACGTTGACCGTATCCCCGGGATAGAACTCCGGGATGTCGGTACGAAGATACGCACCCTCGATTGCCTTCATCAGTTCTTGACTCATGATCCTCTAGCCTCACTTCCTCTCCGCCGAATCAGCCGCGGACTTATGATCTTGAAGAAAGTCTGGACGCAGTCGCTGGGTTCGCGCTAGTGCCATGCCCCGGCGCCAAGCATCAATTTGCGCGTGATGTCCCGAGAGCAGGACATCGGGCACTCGCAGACCGCGGAACTCCGCGGGTCGAGTGTAATGAGGGTGGTCGAGCACAGACTCCTCGAACGACTCGCGCTCGATCGATGCCGGCTCACCGACCACGCCCGGTACCAGCCTGGCGATCGAGTCGATCGCAACCATCGCCGGAATCTCGCCACCAGTAAGTACGTAGTCACCAATCGAGATCACGTCGTCAACCAGGTGCTCGCGAACTCGCTCATCGACCCCCTCGTACCGGCCGCAAAGCAGCACGAGGCTCTTCTCGCGCGAGAGTTCACGCGCCAGCGGCTGGCACAGTGTGCGTCCAGCCGGGTCGAGCAAGATAACGCGCGGCCGGCGGGCCGGTCTTTGTTGGATGATGCTCTCTACGCACTCGAACAACGGCTCGGGTTTGAGAACCATCCCGGCACCGCCACCGAACGGCGCATCGTCGACCTGCCGATGTGGCGGCTCTGCGAACTCACGCAGGTCTTGAACGTCGAGTTCGATCAGTCCGCGTTGAAGTGCCTTGCCGACGACTCCGTATGCGAGTGCGCCAGGAAACATTTCAGGAAAGATCGTGACGACAACGAACTCGAGTTGCGATGTCATCGATCCTCCCGCGACTCGCCTGCGCTCTCGGCAAGCTCCGGATCCAGCAATCCATCCGGCAGTGAGACCGTTAGACTTCGCGCGGCGACATCGATAACGCCGAGAAACACATCGACGAGTGGCACCAGCACATCCGCTCCATTCGGGCGGCGTCCGACCATC
>CAZAHQ010000379.1:0-4378 GCA_964484415.1 uncultured Acidobacteriota bacterium
CGTGCTGGGCGTCGCGATGACCTGCGTGGCGTACCTGACCTGGATCGAGCGCAAGGTAGCGGCCCGCTTTCAGAATCGGATCGGCCCTTACTGGGTCGGGTATCCGCACGGCTGGCTGCAGCCGTTGGCCGATGTCGTCAAGTTGATCGTCAAGGAAGACATCACACCGCGCAGCGCCGATCGAGTGCTGTTCAATCTGGCACCGGTGTTGGTCATCGTGCCGGCCTTGATCGGCTTCGCGTTCGTGCCGTTCGCGGTTGGCTGGGCAGTGGTCGATCACCCGTACTCGTTTCTGTTCTTCGTCGCCTTCGCCTCGCTGACACTGTTCGGCGTGTTCGCGGCCGGCTGGTCGTCCAACAACAAGTACGCGCTGCTGTCGGCGTTGCGCATGGTCGCCCTGTTGGTGAGTTACGAGATCCCGCTGCTGTTGTCACTGCTGGTTCCCGCACTCTTGGTCGGCTCGTTCGATCTTGGACAACTCGTCGAAGCGCAGCGCGGTTTGTGGTTCATCGGCTATCCGGTGATCGGGCAGGTGGCGTTCGTGGTCTTTTTCATCGCGATGCTGGCCGAGTCGAACAAGTCGCCGTTCGATCTGATCGAAGCCGAATCGGAACTGATCGCCGCCTACAACGTGGAGTACTCGGGGATCAAGTTCGCAATCTTCTACGCGGCGGAATATGCCCACACGCTGGCGATCGCCGGACTGGCGGCAACCGTCTTCTTCGGTGGCTACCTGGGACCGTCGTTCTTGCACACGCCGATTTGGTTCGGGCCGATCTGGCTCTTGGCCAAAATGATCGCGCTGTTTCTCTTGGTGTTGTGGGTGCGCTGGAGTTTCCTGCGCCTGCGCATCGATCACGCGCTGTGGCTCAACTGGAAGCTCTTGTTTCCGATCGCGTTGCTCAACCTGTTAGTCGCTGCTTGGTGGGTGGCCTCGCGAGGGATCGCCGCATGAGCACCCCGGCCTCCCTGCTATTTGGCTCGTTGCGCGCGATGGGCACCACAATGCGCAACTTCTTCAGCCGCTCCAACACCATTCAATACCCACGCGTGCAACGGCCGATCCCCAAGCAGTGGCGGGGCGGTACGTTCGCACTGACGATCGATCCCAAGACCGGCGAGGAAAATTGCATCGGGTGCCGCTTGTGCGAGCACGTCTGCCCCTCGCGCATCATCACCGTCACGATGCGCAAAGGGGAAAAGCGCGAGAACGGTTTGGGCGCCACCTACCACGACGTGTTCACGCTCGACTATCAAGCCTGCATGCAATGCGAGTTGTGCATTCAAGTCTGCCCTACCGACGCGATCGTGATGACCCGCTACTTGGCCGACTGCCCATCGACGCGCGAGGGGTTGTACCTGAGCAAAGAGCGGCTGTACGAGCATGGCAAACGGCTGCTGGCCCACCCCGACCAAGAGTCGTTCGCCACCGGCACGCGCTTGCGCGAGTGGACCGACCGCGAACGCGGCGTGGTCAAGCCGCCCGAACCCGAAGCGCCCGGTGCAGCGTCGTCAGGCACAGAGGAGAAGAGCTCGTGACCGATCTTTTGTTCTGGCCGCTCGCGGTGCTGCTCGTGGCCGGCGCACTCGGTACGGTGCTGTCGCGAAGCCTGTACCGCGCCGCGTATTGCCTGGCGGGGACGTTGGTGGTCACCGCGGTGTTCTACCTGATGTTGACTTCCCCACTGCTCGCTGCGGTGCAGATCCTGCTTTACACCGGCGGCGTGCTGACCTTGGTGGTGTTTGCGCTGGTGATGACGGCGCAATCCGATGACCCGCATCCGTTTCGCAAACCGCTACCGGCCGTGTTGGTTGCGACATTGGTGTTCGCCGCGCTGGGATCCACCGCGCTGCACCTGAGCGCCGCCGCCCCAGCCAATGGACTGGAGAACGGAACCTCGATCGGCATCGACCTGTTCTCGCGCTATGTGGTGCCGTTCGAACTGCTGTCGGTGTTGTTGCTCGGCGCGATCTTCGGCGCGCTGATGGTGGCCCGAAGGGACACTCCATGACGCTCGCTCGACTTCTCATGCTCTCTTTCGTGGTGTTCGCGATTGGACTGTTCGGAGTGCTGGCGCGACGGCACGTGATCGCCGTGATGCTCTCGATCGAACTGATGTTCAACTCGATCAATCTGGCGATTCTGTCGGTGGCTTGGGCCCACGGCTGGCTCAACGGCGTGCTGTTGGTGCTGTTTGGCATCGCCGTCACCGTCGCCGAGGTCGCCGTCGGGCTGTCCTTGTTTCTCTTGGCCGAGCGCGTGCGGCGCACGACGCGCGTGGACGATCTGTCCATGCTGAAGGGGTAGCCGGCGATGCTGTTGGCACAACTGATTCTGGCCGGGCCGTTCGTGGCCTTCGTGCTGTTGGCGCTGCTCTCGCCGTTGCGACGTTCGGGACGACCCGCGGCGTATGTTTCGATCTTGGGGATCGGCGTCAGCTTGGTGGCGGCCGTAATGCAGTTGCTGCGATTCGCCGCAGCCCCTGTTCCCGCCAGCGCCGATTTCCTGTGGGCGCCGCTCGCTGGTGGCTCGGGCGGAATTCGCTTCGGCTTTTTGCTCGATGGGCTGTCGGTGCCGATGGCGGCGATCGTCTGTTTGGTTGCGCTGGTGGTGCAGATCTACTCGCTGGGCTACATGCACGACGAGAAGCCGGGTTCACTCGGTCGCTACTATGCCTTTCATAGCCTGTTCGCGTTCGCGATGTTGGGGTTGGTGCTGTCGCACAACACGCTGCAAACCTATCTGTTTTGGGAATTGGTCGGACTCGGCTCGTACCTGCTGATCGGCTTTTGGTACCACAAGCCCGAGGCAGCTCGGGCTGCGATGAAAGCGTTTTGGACCACGCGACTGGGCGATGTGGGGTTTGCGATCGGCGTGGTGTTGTTGTGGACCGCCGGCGGCACGTTCCTGTTTTCGGAACTGTTTGCGCGTGCCGACGATGGGTCACTCGCCGGGACGTTCCTCACGCTCGGCGTCGCCGGGTTGTTCATCGGCGCGATGGGAAAGAGCGCGCAGTTCCCGCTGCACATCTGGCTACCCGACGCGATGGAAGGTCCCACGCCGGTGTCGGCGTTGATCCACGCGGCAACCATGGTGGCGGCCGGTGTGTACTTGATGGCGCGCATCTCACCGTTGTTGGCCCACACGCCAGCGGTTGCCGCCTGGGTCTTGGGATTGGGAGTCACCACCGCGTTGCTCGCCGCCACGATGGCGCTGGTCGCGCGCGACGTGAAGCGGATCCTCGCCTTCTCCACGGTCAGTCAACTCGGCTACATGATGACGGCCGTCGGCGCCGGCGCAACGGTCGCGGGGTTCTTTCACCTCACCACACATGCCTTCTTCAAGGCGCTGTTGTTCTTGGCCGCGGGGAGTCTGATTCACGCGGTGCACAGCAACGACATCTTCGAGATGGGCCGGCTGTGGAAGAAGATGCCGATCACCGGCGTGTACTTCTTGGTTGGTGGGTTGGCGTTGGCTGGCGTCTGGCCTTTGTCCGGTTTCTTCAGCAAGGACGAGATTCTGCTCGAGCTGTGGAGCAAGGGGCATCTGCTGGCGTTCGCGCTGCTGCTGCTGACCGCGGGGCTCACCGCGTTCTACATGTTCCGCGCCTTCTTCGTCGTGTTCTTCGGCGAGCGCGAGGCGACGGGGCACGCGCACGAGTCACCGGCCGTGATGACGGTGCCGATGGGACTGCTCGCGGTGCTGGCGGTTGTCGCAGGGTTCTTCGGACACTCGCTGGCGGCGCTGATGAGTCACTCGATCTCGATCGGCAGCGAAGCGGGCGCTGCGGTCGAAGGGGGCGCGTTGGTTCCCGCCATGGGGCTGTCGGCAGCGATCGCCGGCATCGGGCTCGCGTGGCTGGGATATCAACGGCGTGCGTTCCGGCCAGAGGCAATCGCACGGACCTTCGCGCCGATCACCACGTTGCTACAGCGTCGCTACTTCATCGACGAGGTCTTCCTGGCGCTGTATCGCGCCTGCTACTTGGGCGTGTCGAGCCTGGTCGGTTGGACCGACCGCTACATTGTCGACGGTGTCGTCAACTGGGTGACGTGGCTCACCTACCAGGCGGCGCAACGCGTGCGCGTCACGCAAAACGGGAAGGCTCAAGACGCGTTGTACGCGGTGGCGATCGGGTTTTTGTTGTTAGCCTGCCTCGCGTGGCTGGGATGATGGTGACGCGATGAATCAGTATCTGCTGTCGATCGTCTTGGGCTCTCCGTTCATCGGCGCACTGCTGCTTTTGCTCGTGCCGCAAAAATCCAAAGGGCTGCTGCGCGCCGTTGCGCTTGCATCGGCCATTCCACCGCTGGTCGTCTCGCTGGTACTGCTTTGGTTCTACGATCTGAATACCGGTGGGATGCAGTTTCTGGAAAG
>CAZAHQ010000380.1:0-4377 GCA_964484415.1 uncultured Acidobacteriota bacterium
TGTGCAGCAAGACGCCAACGGGATTGCACCGTATGACAACAGCCGGTTCTGCAACTGACGGCGATCGAGCCAGAACCGGTATTTGCGGCACCGTCGACAGGGCCTGTCGACGGTGCCGGTTTATGACAACACACCGAAGCGGCTAGTTCACCAGATAGAAGTAGTTCTTGCCGTCACCCAACACCGCGTCGTCGAAACTGGTGAGCGGCTGTTTGTCCACCAAGCGGCTGGAGTTGAGCTTGAAACGCGCGTCGTCGGCGCGACGCAATGTGTACGGCGCGGCGTTGTTGGACCAAGCAAGGTGGACGGCGGTCGCCGTCTTGGTCAACGTCAGTTCCGCGGCGGGTGCTCCAAACGCAATGACGTGCCCGTCAAGAGTTCCGACCAAGACCATTCCGCGACCGGCACCGGGCGGCGCGTACTTGGCGCCGAGTCCGATCGGCGTCGAGAAGCGTTGCACCAGGTTGGCGCCGCTGGGAACCGCATCGTAAGCGCGCAACTGTCCGCCGCTGCCGCTGCCGTCGTTCATGCGCACCACCCACACCAACCCCGAGCCGTTGGCCGTTCCATCCGACGTGATAATCGGCGATCCGGAACCGTAACCAAAGGTGTCGGTGCTGTTGCCGGTGTTGGTGAGTGTCGGCTTGTTGGTCCCGTCGACGCCGTACTTGAACGCCTTCAACGGGCCACCGCTTCCGAGCAGATAGACATAGCCACCATCGCCCGGCCAAACTGAGGGGCGATTCCAGACTCCTTGATACGGTCCAAGCCGCTGCACCACCTTGTCGGTAGCGCCGGCACCCTGTTTCACCCCGCCGAGATCGTCGCGGTTCATCAGGTACAAGTACCCTTCCTTGCTGCTCTGCACGAGCAGATTGCGCACCACCGACGTACCGAAATACGCGGACGGCAGCCCCGCCTGTGCGGAGGAACCGAGGTCACGATCGAAGGTGTCGAGCGTGCCCGCATTGCTCGGCGCGAAGAAATCCTGCGCCAACAGCGTCCCGTCAGGTTGCACATTCACGCGCATCACGCATTCGCCGCAGTTCGTCGGCGGATTCGACCCGACTCGTGCGGTGGTAGGGGCGCCGCCGTTTCCGGTCGCAAAGAAGATTCGCCCCGGTCCATCCGACACCATTCCACCACCCGATTGCCAAATCGCGGCGCCGTTGGTTCCGGTTGTAGCGCGCGAGGTCCACCGCGCTGTGATCTGTCCGGCCGTCGACACGCCGAAGATCCAACCTTGATAAGGCCCAATGTCGCAGTGCGAGCCGAGCGCCACGTAGACCACACCACCCATGAGCAACAGTCCTGGACGATTTTGGTGCCGGAATGCGTTGAACGTTTGCGCCGGCGCGTTCTGCGCCGACCCCTGCAACTTCACCGGAAACCCCGCGATCTCTTTGCCGGAGTCGAGATCCAACGCATGGACATTCCATTCCACGGGGCCAGATGAGCCGGTGGTGTACTGCATGCTCGCCAGGTAAACGATGCGCGCCTGATCGTCGATCACCGGCGTCGAGGTGACACCGGCCGAGGGAGCGACCTGATTGCAACCAACCTCGGAGGTGCTGAACGGCGCGCCGAAGCTTCGCGACCACAAGATCGTGCCGGTATCGGCATCGAGGTTGTAGACCTGGTTGTTTTCGGTCGCGATCAGGACCTGACCGGTGTGGTACAGCGGTTGTGCAATCACCTGTCCGTTGACGGTTGTGTTCCAACGCTGTGCAAACGCTGGACTGCCGACGATCGCCGGTGTGATGAACCCTTCTTCGGGGTACCACCCGGTGCGCATGTCATCGCCGGCGTTCGTGACGCCCGCAGCCTGTGTCAATGAAACGGAGCCGAGCGCGATCCAGATCACGCTGAGCAGAACGTTCTTGGAATGAACCGCTGATTTCATAGCGCCTCCGCGAGTGATGTAACCGGGTCGTTAGATACGCCGATCGGGTCTGCGGCGCCATTCGTGTTCACGGTTTCCAGATTGATGAGCGCGCGATCGCTACCGCATCGACTGCAGCAGCTCGTGCGCCTGCTGCGCTTCTTTCCCTTGCGGCTCCAGCCGGATCACCGACTGGAGTTCCATCATCGCCTCGTCATTTCGTCCCGTCTCGAGCAGCAATCGACCCAGCAAAAAGTGCGCTCGCCCGTAGTTCGGCTGCGTCGCGATCATCTGGCGCAGCAATCTCTCCGCCTCGCGCCATTCGCGCTGACGAACCTCACCGTCGGCCGCGCGTTGTCCCAGCCGGAAATGCGCGGCGCCGCGTTGGAACGGAAGCAGCGACAACGACGGATCGAGCGCCGCGGCGCGATCGAGATTGACCAACGCCGCCGCTGGATCGTCCTTGCGAAGGTCCAGCGTCCCCAGATTGAACGACAGGCGCGCCTGCATTTCGGGAGTACGCGCGGTGGCGGCAGCTTGCAGGTAGAGCGAGCGCGCTTGGTCGAGGTTGCCGGCGCGTTCGGCCTGTGCTCCAAGCTGCATCGCGGGTTCGGCAGCGTGCGGAGCCGCCGTGCGCATCGCCGCCCAGTATGTCGCGCCATCGCTCCACAAATCGGCACGTGTAAACGACACCAGCGCCAACGGCACGGCGATGACGAGCGCCATGCGCGATGAGATCTGCCGCGCGAGCGACATCACGATCAGCATCAAGCCAAACGCCGACATGTAGACGTAACGCTCGCCCAACGGCCGGTCCGGACCGATGTACAACTGCGCGACCGTCGCGGGCACGAGTGGCAACCAAATCATCGCCAGCGCAAACAACATCGTGTGCCTTGCCGTGCGCCAGGCGCGGACACCGAGCCAAAGCGAAGCGGCCAGCAACACCAGCGCCAGCACCGCATAGCCGACCGGTGGCGCCCCGTAGAGCGGACTCAAACCGGGTGCGGGCCACAGCAAGATCCGCGTCAACCCACCCAGATACGACAGTGCTGCTGCACCGGGAGAAACGAAATCGCGCAGCTCCGGGGAGGGGGGCAAGATCGCCGTGCGCCACGCCAGACAGAGCAGCGTGGGGCTCAGTGCAACGAGTGCGACGGCGCGTTTATTGAAAGGTGTGGAAGGTGTTTCGTCGCGCCCCTGCGTCCACACCAGGATCGGCAACAGCGCGAGCCACACCAAAGCGGCTTCCTTCGAGAGCATCGCCAACAGCGCCAGCCCTCCCGCCAAGATCCAGCGGCGATGCGAGGCCGACAGCAGTCCAGCCAACAGTAAGAGCGTGCACCACAAGTCGGATCGGCCTGTCATCCACGCCACCGGTTCGGCCAACGGCGGCCACACGGCAAACCACAATGCGGCTGCAAACGCCGCAGGCGCCGGCAACATTCGGCGCGCCAACATCAGCGCGATCAGCGCAACACCGGCGTGCAACAACACATTGCTGGCGTGAAACGTGCGGCGTCGTGCTGCATCCAGGTCGCTGGGCGATGCCGCCACCGAGCGGGCGAGTGCGTCATCGAGTTTGTAGCTGGCGACCACGACCGGGCGGTAGTACTTGGGCGACCATTGCGGGATGTCGGTCGGCGGGTTCAGTACCGCACTCCAACTGCTGAAATACGGCAGTTGCAGGTTGAGCACCGTCTCGTCGTCGAGCAACCAGCCGGTGCCGGCGACGCGTGCGTAGACCAACACGGCACATGCCGCCACGGTCAGTAGCTGCAACCACGGTGCACGCGGTTTGGCAGTCGTCTGGCGCGGGCGGCTCACGTCAACGGGCGCAGCACGGCCCGCACCGGGGACGCATCGAAGCCGACCAACGGGAGCGGTAGCGCGATCAGCTCGTAGAAACCGTCGGGCACGTCCCCCAGGCGAAGACCTTCGAGGATCGCCATGTCGTGTTCCAACACCGAAGCATGCGCCGGCAGATCTCCGCTCTCGAACAGGTCGATGCTGGGCGTATCGATTCCCACCAACCGCACACCCTGGTGGCCCAGAAAGTCGATCAGCGCTGGATCGAGTGCGGCGAAGTCTTCGTTCCAGTGGTGCACATCAGGAAACGTGTCCGTGCGCAGCAGAACCCGCGGTGCCGCCACCTCACGCGGCAGCATCGCGGTGGTGACCCGTTTGCCGCGACCCGGGTGCACGCGCAGCACTTGGCACGGGCCGATATACAGAGCCAACCGTTGCGCATCGATCGTGCGCCCACCGGCGCCGTAGTGGCTGGGAGCATCCGCGTGTGCTCCGAGATGAACCGTAGCGGTCATCGCCGAGAGCGTGATGTTGTCCCCTTTGGCGATATCGAGCGCCACCGACCGAGACAACGGCGTATCGCCTGGCCAGACTCTAATGTCTGGCGTCAGCGGCGGTGTGATGTCCCACAGCATGAAGGCCTCGCTTGGCTCAGAACCTGTGGCGAATCGCCCACAGATCTGGAA
>CAZAHQ010000381.1:0-4364 GCA_964484415.1 uncultured Acidobacteriota bacterium
GTCCAACCGAACCTGAGAGGCCGAGGGGTCACGACGAACCAGCGTCAGCGTCGCTGTTCCGTCCAGCCTCTTGGAGTCGAAGTCCACGGTGAGTTCCAGATCCAGATGTGTGATCGCGATCTCATCCGGTCGCGCGACGCTGTGAGGGTCGGCCGGAATCGACGTGGGGGGTGACACTTTTGTTGGGGGGACCCCGCATGCGACCAGCACGAGCAGCACGATCATCAGGAAACGACGCATGCCGGCGATTGTAGAGTGTCGATCGTAGAATGCCCGCACCGTTCGTCTCGGAGGCCAATCATGGTGAGGCAGAGGATCGTCGTTGGGCTGTTGGTTTCGATCGGTTTTTGGGCTGCGGCTCAGCCTAATCCACCCGAGCCAGCGCAGGATGTGGCCGTGCTCAGCACGCCCTATGGCGAGATCGTCTGGCGCTTCTTGCCCGAGGCCGCACCGGGTCACGTCGCGTATGTAAAAGAACTGATCGCCCAAGGGTTCTACGACGGAACCACGATGCACCGTGTGATCCCGCACTTCGTGGTGCAGGGTGGCGATCCGAACTCCAAGGACAGCGATCGGGCCAACGATGGCGAGGGGCAAGCCGACCGCACACTCAAGGCGGAGTTCAGCCCCAACATGCACTATCGGCCGGGTACCGTTGGAATGGCGCGCGATACCGATCCGGACTCAGGCTCGTGTCAGTACTTCATCGCGATCGACGACATTCCGCGCCTTGACGGCAAATACACGATCTTCGCGGAAGTGGTTTCCGGACTCGATGTGGCCCGACGCATTGCGCAGTTGCCGCGTGATACCAACGACAACCCGCTCGAGCGCGTGCTGGTGAAGGCACGACTGGAGAAGCGAACGCTGCCCCACGCCATCGTCTCGGCAACGGCCGCGGCAGTCAGCGGCGAGACGATCACCGGCCCCGACAAGCCCAAACCGTACGATCCGAAGGATGGCCAATGGGTTGCACCGACTCTGCAGACGAAACTCGCGGCGCAGGAAAAGAGACTCCGTCTGGATCTATCGATCGCCGCCGACGGTTCAGTGCTCGATGTGCGATTCACCGATCCAGCCTCCGCCAACGTCAACGAGGTGTTGGCGGCAGCGCGCGTTTGGCGATTTACGCCGGCTACCTACGCGGGCGCCGCTGCCAAGGTGCGGATCGAGATCGACTCCGATGGAACGGGCCTCGGCCCGCCGCGGTGACGCCGCGATACTCCCCTCGCGGTTGAGTCGCCTGTTCAGTGAAAGTCGTCTCGGGAGCCCTCTTCGAATCGCTCAGCCATCAGCGAGCGCAACGCTTGGCGTGACTCGCGTCGAAGTATCTGAGCGCGATTCGAATCGATCGACAAGATCTCGCTGATCTCTTCCAGCGAGAACCCTTCGACGTCATGCAGCGTGAACATCACGCGATACAACACCGGCAGTCGTTCGACGCAAGCGCGCGCCATTTCTGTCCCGCTCGACGGTTGCGTCAGCACCGGCCAGGACGCGATCGGTGCGAGGTGATTCCCTTGGGCGTCGAACCTCGGCAACAGCCTCGGCTCCGTTAGACCACGGGCGGCACTGTGTGCCACCAAGCGGCGCGATGCTTCACGCGCGACCTCGCGCCGCAGCGTGGACTTCGGCCGCCCGTTGGCCGCGTTGAGAACATCGCTGACACATCGAGATGCATCCCCGATACCGCCCAGCAAGCGGTGCGCTAGGCGGAGCAGCGGCTCGACGTGTGGTGTGTCTTGTTGCGCGACCCTCGTAGGCCTATGAGCTGCGGCCGAATCCATCGCCTCGTCCTCTGGAAGGGTCTGACTTGCCCCTCAACGTGGATGAGACGCGCGAATACGTCCAAAAGATTCATCAATTATCAGAGGAGTTTGCGGGCGGCGGGAGGCGCTTGCGAAGCTCGGCCAGGACGTTGTCAGCCATTCGCTGAAAGATCGAGTCGGGCAGGGTGAGGGTTGCACTCTCCGTGACCAGACGAATCGTCTTGCGCGTCGAATCGTAGAGTGCCGTGCAATGAGTGCAATGCCCCAAATGGTAGTCGAGCAACTGGCGCTGTTCTGGCGCCAGCTCTTGGTCGAGGTAGGCTGACAACTGTTCGACCACGTCGCGACAGCTAAGCATCGAGGCGCTCCCTGGGACGCGCAAAGTATGGGGTCAATGCCACGCGAAGCATCGCCCGACCTCGCAATAGTCGCGTTTTCATGGTCGCAAGCGGCAACCCCAGAAGCTCGGCGGTCTCCTCGCCGGAGAGTCCCTGCATGTCCCGCAAGACAACGGGGAGCCGGTAGACCGCGGGCAATGCCGCGAGTTCGCGTTCCACCAGCGCCAGACACTCCGCCCGCGAATAGATCGACTCGGGATCGTCGCACCAGCGCTGCGCGGGTCTTGGCCGCAGCCCCGCTTCCTCGAAAGCCGGTTCGAGAGCCGGATCGACGCTTTCGAGCCGACGGTCTCGCCGCAGCACTTGGAGCGCCTCGTTGATCGCGATCCGCGTGAGCCAGGTCGAGAACCGCGCGTCGCCCCGAAACTCGGCGATGTGCTCGTAGGCTTTGATGAACGCATTCTGAACGTGGTCCTCGGCATCGTCGGCCCGGCCGGTCAGCCCCACGATCGATCGCCAGACGGTTTGTCCGTGACGCGTGATCAACTGCCCAAAGGCAGCCATGTCACCTGCCTGTACCTGTTGGACCAAGGCTGAGTCCTCATCGATGACAGTCGAGCGCTCGGGCTCGCACGTTCGACGCGGTTCGGCGGCAACAGGATTCAAGATTTGCTCAATAAACTCAAAATTGACGTCGGCGGGGGGGGTGAGGCCACGCTGGCAGACAGACTCGTATTCGGCCCAGGCCGATAGCGCGCGGCGCTCGGTGGCGGCGGGAGCCTCCTCGAATACCTCGGCTGGAAGGGTCGATCCCAGACGCGCCAGTTGCTCCAGTCGACCCTCGTCATACCCCAAGTTGACGAGCACCTCCCCATGCAGCGCTGCACCCGCAGCATTGCGATGGGCGACCGCTTGCATGAAAAGCAATTCCTCTCGCTGCGCGCGAGTGAGTGCGCCGCGGCAGGCGAGCAACGAGTGCAGCGTCTGCGCCTCGGCACACACGAGCGTCGGACAGGCGGCTTGAGCCTCGAACAGCTTCGGTACGAAGCCGAAGATATCGAGCAGAGTCTTTCGCGCATCGATGATGGGGGGCGCGGCGGCAACGGTCGCATCGCCAGCGAGATCGATGTCCAGGCACAGCGCGCGGAGGCAACGAGCGAACGCGACCACCGCGATCGATTCGATCGCGCCGGCCGGTGTCATCCCCCGCGAGTTCAGGTGACTGAGCCTTATCTCGAGATCGGACTCACCCCACGTGAGGGCTTCATCAAACAGCCGGCGCTTGTCCGCTGGAGGGAGATCACCACGGTACCCAAGCAGCACGTCACGTAGTGGATGGAACGCTGCCGGGAGCTGGTCAGGGCTGGGCGCCATCCGATCCAAGCGATCAGTCGGCGGATCGTGCGGCATCGGGGCCGAGGCGTTGCTGGCGATCTTCCAGGAAGTGGAGCTTCGAGGTCTCGAAGTCGGGCTCGGCACCCAGCCCGAACGACACGAAGTTCGCAAACTTGACGAGCCCCACCAACACCACGGTCTCGAGAATTTCCTCATCGCTGAAGCCGTAGCGCCGCAGCGTGTCGATGTCTTTGCTCGAGACCCTGGTCGGGTTGTCGTTGAGTTTGCAGGCGTAGTTAAGCAACGCTCGATCGGTCATCGGTAGATCGGCGTCGAGATAGTTCAGAGCGATCTGCTCCGGTTCCGGCCCCTCGAGTCCGAGCATACGGACGATTTCGCAGTGGGCGCTGACACAGTAGGTGCTGAGGTTGGCGGCCGAGCAGACCAAGAAGATGTACTCCTTGCGCTTGCGGCTGAGTGCGCCCTGCTTGATCAGGATCGCGTCGATCAGCGTCACCTCAGCCTCGATCAGGTCCGGCCGAAGTCCTTGCGCTCCAAAGAACCGGGGGAGGAATCCGTACTCCCGCTTGAGCGCTTGAAGCGGTGCGAAATCGTCTGGATTGAGCGTGCCTTCGTCGAGGTAACTCACAACCCCTCTCACCTACTGGCCCCCTGGAGTGGGGCCAATCTACACCCAAGGCGATCGATCCGTGGGGGTTGGGTACGGGCAAAAGGCAGGAAGTGTCACAAACGGAACGCCCCCCGGCCGAACCGGGGGGCGCCCTGGGACCGAAGGAGCTCAGTCCGCCACGTTCAGCGTGTAGTCGAAGTTGCAAGGGGAGCAGGCCGAGGTCGGGCTTTTTTGACAGCGGGTCTCGACCTTGGTGACGCTGTAGTAGTCGCCGCCATTGGTGTGGACAAG
>CAZAHQ010000382.1:0-4355 GCA_964484415.1 uncultured Acidobacteriota bacterium
ACGCTGAACCCCGATCAAACGCTTGCGTGTCGTGTGAATACCGAACTTTCCGAGATCGGTGCATATCCATTTGCGGCCGAGCTTCTCAGCAACGGCAGCCGTTGTGCCGGAACCGACAAAGAAATCTGCAACGAGGTCGCCCTCGTTGCTGCTGGCCCTGACAATGCGTTCAAGCAGCGCTTCCGGCTTCTGAGTTGCATAGCCCTGCGACTCACGCGCCTGTGAATTGATGGGAGAAATATCCGTCCACAGATTCTGTGCGATCTGGCCTGGAACTTCGTCAAGATATCGCTTCAGGCGAATTCGCCCATCCTTGTCCTCTGGAAAATATAGTCGGCCCTGCTGGTCGAGTTCCTGCATTTTATCCAGAGATATTTTCCAACCGTTTCGATGAGGTTTGTATCCTTTGTATTCGTAGCAGAGATTTGGTCGAAAGCCGGGATTGACGAGATCAGATGTGGTGTAGTGCCGCCCATCTGGGTCCTTTGAGGCGAAATGCGATTCGATATAGTCCCTATCAAAGGGAACATGCTGTGGATTCCATGTCCATCTTTCACGTGAGCGTGAGTAGAAGAAGATTGATTCCCAGATTTCGCCGTAGGTCCGACTTACATTGCCGTGAGATGATGTTCGTTTCCACGCTATTTCGGTGCGTAGGCAGTCCGCTCCAAATATCTCGTCCAGAACCACTCGAATGAAGTTGCCAACATCCGGTTCGATATGAACATATATAGAGCCGTCTTCTGCCAGCAGGTCCCTCATTAGGATCAGCCGCTCATAGAGCATCGAAATAAAACTATCGGCTCCGCGCCCCCACGTGTCGCGGTACGCGATCTGTTCAAGGAGATTGGCTTCCTTGTGGAAGGTCTCCCCGCCAATCTCGATATCCATACTGAAGTCTGCACCGACATCAAAGGGCGGGTCGATGTAGATCAGCTTGAGTCCGCCCGCGTCTTCGATCTGCTTCCGCAGCGCTCCGGCTTTTAGCGACGAGAGAATCAGTTTGTTGTCGCCCCAGATCAGCTTGTTCGTCCAGCCGCGCAATTGGCGTCCGCGACTGTCGAACAGCTCGCCCTGCGTCTTGGTTTCGGCGCGCGGCTCATCGACGTGCTCCAGCGTTTGAAACGGGAGGACCGTCGTGCATACATCGCGCGTCTTTCCGTTCCAGACGAGTTCGACTTCGTTCTTGTCCTCGAACAGGACGAAGCGGTATTTCTCCGGCAACGCCTTGCCCTGCTGAATGAGCGTCACAAGGTCGCGCTGTTCGGCTTCACTGAGTTCGTAGGATTTCTTGTCGGCACGCGCCATCGTCAGTTCTCCTGATACTCGCGGAAGGCGCTGGCCAGTCCCGCGAACGATGACGGCTTGTGCTTCTTGAAACCTTCCTGATCCACGTAAACGAAGTGGTAGCTTGGCCCGCCATCGTCTTTTGTTGCTTCCGTCGCGTCCTCGCACCATTGCCGCAGACGCGCCATCTTCTGCGGCACGTCAATCTCTTCGCGGCCCTTCGTCTCAACGACCCAGACTTTGCTGTCTGTTGTCCGCACGATGAAGTCCGGTGTGTAGGTTGATAGCTCGCCGTTGGCTTTCACGAACTCGATCTTGAAACCAACGGCCATGTAGTTCTTGCCGAACGCCTGCACGTCGGGCGCAGAGTCCAGAAAGGCCGAAAACTCCAGTTCCAGCGTGTCGGCGCCGACTTCACCGACGATGCGGTTGAAGACCGATTTTTTGGCGGGCAGGAATCGGCGCGGCTCTGTACGGAAGGGCCGCGTGTCGCGCAAGCGAATGTGCCCGTCGATGCGGGAGCTGCCACCCTCGTAGATCGTCAATGTGTTGATGGCAGCGCGGAAGTGGTCGAAGAGCACTTTGGCGACTTCGGGCTCAGACAGATTTCGAAGGATCACGGGATCGTCGAGATCGACGGTCTCCGTGAAAAGATGGTCGCGGATGAAAATCTTCACCTTGGGATAGAGCTGGTCATAGCCACCGACAAGACGCAGGTCCTTTAGAAGCTGCCGGGCGAAAAACGCGACGACCGAGCGGTAATCACCGGGACCTGTACCGTCGAGATGGATCGTATGATCGACCTCGGAGTCGAGCATGGTCTTGAACACGATCTCGCGCGTCTGTTCCGGCGTGAACAGTTTGACCGGAAGTTTCTTATTGCCGAAATGCTCAGGTTCCAGCTCGGTGAGGTCTTTGAACTCCCGTTTGTAGCGCCGGGTCAGGCGCGGCACCGAGATATCCAGCTCGTCGATGTTCTTGTCCGGTGACTCGGTATCGACCTCGACGACGATGGAATCCTGACGTTCGCGGCCTCCGGCCCCGCCCATCGGCACGCGATCGAAGGTGACGCCTTCGTTCTGAATGGACTCCACGAACTCCATGAAGGCCGGCGTGCCCATAACGGAGACGGTCTCACGCTGATCGCTGCCGAAATACATGCGGCGGAGTCCGCGTCCTAGCGTCTGCTCCGGCAGAATGTTGCTCTTGGCCGCGAAGGCGCGCAGGCCCACGATGACCGTGACGTTCCGCACGTCCCAGCCTTCCTTGAGCATGAGCACGGAGACGATGGCCTTGTGGGGCGACTTCCAGGTGTCGATCTCGTTCGATTCCCGGCGCAGGAGTTCCAGCTCGTCCTTGCTCTTCCCGGAGGCCGCCTCGGAAATCTCGCCGTTGGCCTTGGTGTGAATTACCAGTACGGCGTCCTGCAACTCCGGGCAGATTTTTTGGAGATACGCGCCGACCTCATCGCAATTCTTGGTGTCGTCCACCATGACGAAGAGCACGGCTTTCTTTCCGAGCTTTTCGTGCTCGGCGTAGCTCTTTCGCCATTCCTCGATACCCAATTGCAGATAGTCGGCGTACTTCTCCGTGATGATCGGGCTCTTGTGCTCGGCCAGTTTCGCCCGGCTCGCCGCGTCCGGTAGAACGGGATGCTTTACGACGTTCTGCGCGATGGCTTCGACCAGCGGGTAGTCGCTGACGGTCTGCACGAAGATCGCGCCGTTGTCATGGCGCGGCGTCGCGGTCACGTCCACCTGAACGGTGAGCCGCAAGTTTTTTTGCAGAAGCTGGTGATGGATGTCCTGAATGCACTGGAACCACGCGAGGCGGTTGTCGTGGATGTGGTGGGCCTCATCGTTGAAGACGGCGAGCTCGTCGATCTCCCGGACGACCTCGCCGAGATCGACGTTGCTGTCACTGGTCTTTCCCACCGGCTTGTTGCCGAACGGCGCGAGGAAATAGTCGCGCAGGTCGTCATCTTCAAGCGAAGGTTCGGGGACTTCGCCGAGATAGACGCGGTGAATGTTGGTGAGAAAGATGTTGCCCGTCGGACGGACGATACGCACGTCGTCCTGGATATGCAGCGCGATCTGAAAATCGTCGCGCCAGTTGTGTCCCGCATGGCCGTTATCGGGCAAGACGGGATCGTTGAAGAAAATCCGCAGACCGTCGAAGTCGTGGCGCAGCCGGTCGAGAACGATGATGTTCGGCGCGATCAGCAGGAAGTTGCGCGCGAGCGTCGAACCCTCTTCATAGAGCCTGTGGAAATAGCTCCAGGCCATGAGCAAGGAAAGGACTTTGGTCTTTCCGGCACCGGTCGCCATCTTGACCACGAAACGCGGCCAATCCTCGTCGAACATGTTGCTGGAGACAGCGCCTGACGCATCGAAGCGCAGCAAGTCGAACTTGTCGCGCACGCCGCGCACGTCATACAGCCAGATCACGGTTTCAACGGCTTCGCGCTGTGCGAAGTAGTAGCGGAACTCGCTTTCCGTCCCGTCCGCGCTTTCAACCAGATGCTCTGTCAGAAACCACCACGTCAATAGCGCGCGCGACGTGGCCGACGCCCCGGCATAGCCACCGGCCCGCCATTGCGTGACTTCCTCTCGAATGTTGGCGACCAGCGGCGGAAGGAGCTTTTCATAGGCTGTGCTGCGTAGCTCTTCGGCTGCCGGAAACCAACGATGTTTCGGGTCCAGCGTCTCGTAGGGAGACAGCGGAAAGTTTGGATGCAGCGCCATTAGGGGATCGTCTCCATAGCTCTATTTCGTCTGCTTCGGCGATTGCTCCGCGACATATCGTTCGGCCGCGTCCCGGACGACCCACGCAACGGATACCTTTTTCAGGCGCGCAATCTCTTCAAGCGCATGGAAGAGCGCAGCAGGGAACGTCACCGACGCACGAGTAGCGGCTGAAGTGGCGTCGTTGCCCTTGGGTTTGCGGGGTTGCGATGGCATGGTCGATTCTCCCAACTCTGCACCACTTTACACCAACCTGGTGAGCGCCCCAAGTCGGAATTTTCGGGCCGCAAAGGCCCCTACCCGGAAATGCAGGCTTTGCGCGAG
>CAZAHQ010000383.1:0-4354 GCA_964484415.1 uncultured Acidobacteriota bacterium
CACGCTTCAGGCGGCACAGGAGGCGGATGTGAAAGCACTTCTACCGCCTGTCGGTCAGTCCGAGAGTGGTGCCGTGGAGTTTGTGGGGGTCGGCGCCTGTACGGCGTGCCACGCCCCCGTGATCGGACAATGGACGAAATCGAGACACGCGCGGGCTTGGAAAACACTGGAGCAAGCGGAAGGTGGGGAACCCAAACAGCTGCAGTGTTTCGGATGTCATTCCGTCGGGTTCGGACAACCGAGTGGTTTTCGAAACACGCGAGAGACGCCGCATCTCTCGAGCGTTGGATGCGAGTCGTGTCATGGGCCAGGCTCCGCGCATCGATCGAATCCTGAGGCTCCCTATGGCAAGACTTCGATGAGTACGTGCACTGCCTGCCACACCGCCGAGACAGATCCTGACTTCAACTACTACGAGGCGCTTCGAGCCATCGCTCATCCCACCGGTAGATGACAAGGGTTTGTCAGCCCTGCCGAAACAAAAGAATCGGCCCGCCGGAGGGGGGCGGCGGGCCGGAGTACTTCGGGAGGAGGTCGGTCAGGAGGGGAGGTTCTCCTCCCTTGCCCAGGCTTGGACACCTGGGGTGGCACTTGGAGGGGTCAGGTCAGAGAGAACTGCAATTGCCTACGGAGAGAGCCCAATCGTTCCCGCAACTTCATCTTGGCTTCCTTCTCGAGCTGCCGAACCCGCTCGCGAGAGAGGCCTAGGATCTTGCCAATTTCTTCGAGGGTCATTTCGTCGTTACCCATCACACCGAAACGCTTCAGGAGGATGAGGCGCTCGCGTTCTGGCAACTCCTCGAGAGCCTGCCTCGTAATGGCTACAAGCTCCTTCTTGTAAAGATCCTCTTCCGGCTTGACCGAGCCAGCGTCTTCCATTAGTTGGGAGAGTCTGGTCTCGCCCTCGGCATCCACGAAATCATCGAGGGACTTTTCTTTCATCAACCAGGGGATCCACATCGTCGTCATCCTTACGGGTCTACTGCTTCCCACCCTGCCTAAAGCAATTGCGATGCCAGAGTTTTTCGGGGGCAAAGCAGCTATTCCCGCCATTGATCCCTGTCAATTTGACGCGGGGTGCCTGCTTGGCAGGGTTTCCAGCCACTGTCCAACGGTGTTTTCGCTCGTCCACTGGTACGCTCTGGCTGGCTGACAGAGACGGGAGCGGGACTGAATGGGGTTGATCCGGATACTGCCGCCTCAGGTAGCGGACCAAATCGCGGCTGGCGAGGTCGTGGATCGTCCGGCCTCCGTACTTCGGGAACTGATCGACAACGCGCTCGACGCGGGAGCGTCGCGGATCGAGGCCGAGTTGACCGAGGGGGGCATCGGCCTGATCCGCATCTCCGACAACGGACTCGGCATGGAGCGTGACGATGCCGTGATGGCGTTCGAGCGACACGCCACGTCCAAGATCCGGTCAGGCGGGGACCTCCAAGAGATTCAGACTTTGGGGTTTCGAGGAGAGGCTCTGGCTGCGATCGCTGCGGTAGCTCGCGTGGAACTCGTCACAGCGCCTGCGGTCGGGGAAGGATCGCGGGTCATCGTCGATCAGGGCCGACTCATGTCCGCGGGGCCCGCGTCGCGGTCGCAAGGGACCTCCCTCAGCGTGATCGACCTGTTCGGTGCGATCCCTGCGCGTCGGAAGTTCCTCAAGACGGCAGCAACCGAACTCGACCACTGCGTGCGGACGATTCAGCGAGCAGCGCTGGCACGCCCCGAGGTTGGCTTCCGAATCCGTCATGCCGATCGCGTGTTATTGGATGCGCCCTCCGCTCACGACCCGAAGGCACGCATCGCCGATGTGCTCGGTTCGAAATGGGCGAACGGGTTGGTGCCAGTAGAGGCCGATGGCGGTTCGATGAGACTGCACGGTTTCGCCGCGCGCAGCGACCTACACCGGTTCGATCGAGATGGGTTTCATATGTTCGTCAATCGGCGGCCTGTTCGGGACGCGATGCTGATGAGAGCGGTTCAGGATGGATTTCGAAACCTGCTGCCGTCAGGGGCGTTCCCTGTCGTCGCTTTGTACCTCGAGTTACCGCCGTCTGAAGTCGATGTGAATGTCCACCCGGCAAAGAGCGAGGTGCGGTTCCTCAAGGCTCAGGAGGTCCGCGCGATGGTGGTCGCTGCACTGCGGCGCGCACTCGGTTCGTGGGCAGCCGTTCCCTCGCTGTCGACCGACCTCCGAACCTCACCTGTCGATCCGAACCGCATTCGTGAGTACTCGACGAACCCCGCGTCGAACGGGCCTGAGAATTCGAGAATCGATTTTCTGGTTGCATCTTCGTCTCCCACGAACAGCGACACCTACGCGGCAGAGGGAACTGGCGCGCCATCCGGTGCCGACGCGTTGACGAGCTCTCATCTCGTTCCCGCCAACGGGCTCGTCGCTCTCACGCAATACGCCCAGTGCTTCATCGTTGCGCAGGACCGCGATGGCCTGTTGATCGTCGATCAGCATGTGGCTCACGAGAGACTGTTGTTCGAAGAGCTGTGCAAGATGGCCGACAGTGGACCGCTCCCGCGACAACTGATGCTGTTTCCGGTGACCTTGGATGTCCCTCCTGCAATCGAGGAACTCGCCGGTGACCAGGTGGGCGTCCTTTCCCGACTCGGGTTTGGAGTCGAGTCGCTGGGTGGGGGGACGTTGCTCATTCGTGAAGTCCCGTCGGTCGTTGGACGCTCGGCCCCAGCGGAAGCTGTGCTCAGGGTGCTCGATCGGCTCGAACGTGAGGCCAAGGCGGGAGCGGAAGCACTTTTCAGCCATGCACTCGCGACCGTTGCGTGTCACACCGCGGTTCGGAAAGGGATGACCTTGGGGCTCCCCCAGATGAACTACATCCTTCGTGGGCTCCACGCCTGTGAGGCACCGACCCACTGCCCGCACGGCCGGGTCGTCTCACTGCGACTGACTCCGGAGTACCTGGAACGATCGTTCGGTAGGACCTGAGGTCTGTTCCGGGACTGGCTTGCTGGGCATCGACCCGCTGCTATACTCCGCCGGCTTTGCCGAGGCTTTGATGCTTTTTGATGTCAGTAGCTTGCCGCTCGAGGGGGCGACGCTCGATTCCTCCGTGGAGGTGCCGTCGTTTCCGTGGGACGGCGGTGGTGTTGTTCGCTGTGGCCAATTTCGCCTTACCGGCCGTTTTACTCGGTGTCGGCACGGTTGGGAATGGGTCGGCCGCTTCGGAGGGCAGGTCGAGGTCGAGTGCACACGCTGCCTCGCACCGGTCGCGAAGGAACTGGACGTTGAGTTTCGTCTGCTGGTCGTTCCGAAGCCGACGGACGGAAGAGGAGAGCCGGTTTTTGAATCTCTCGACGAGGACGATCCTGAGGCGGTCGACCTCATCTGCTTGGATGGGTCGACACTCGATTTCAAATCGGTCCTGATCGAGCAGATCGACCTCGCACTCCCCTATCGGGTGTTGTGCCGAGAGGATTGCCTCGGGCTGTGCCCACGTTGTGGCACCGACCTGAACGCGGGCCCCTGCAGTTGCGACAAGCCGACGGACGAGCGCTGGATAGGGTTGGCAGAACTGAAAGAGAAATTCGATTCAATGCGTGGCAACAAGAAACCTGGGAGGAAGTAGGTCATGCCGAATCCAAAGCGGCGTCATTCGAAACAGCGCCGCGACAAGCGCCGAGCCCACGATGCACTCTCGATTCCGAATCTCGGCCGGTGCCCACACTGTCAAGAATTGAAACTGCCGCACCGGGTTTGCCCTGCTTGCGGTTACTACAAGGGACGCGAGATCGTCGAGACACAACAGAACGTCTAGGCTAGGCGAACCTTGCACAACCCGATGCTGCCAATCGCCCTCGATGCCATGGGGGGCGACCACGCGCCGACAGAGGTCGTACGCGGAGCGGTCGAATACTCACGCGCAACCGGTCGGCCGGTGATTTTGGTCGGACGTGAGCCCGAGATCCGTGGAGCCCTGAGCGCCCTGAAGGAGCAGCCATCGCCGACCGGGCTGTCGATCGAACACGCGGCGGATGTCATCGCGTTTGGGGAGGGAATCAAGTCGATCCGCCTCAAGCGTGATTCTTCGATTCACGTCGGGGCCCGCTTGGTCAAGCACGGTCGTGCGAATGCGTTCGTCAGTGCGGGTCACACCGGCGCTGTGATGGCGATCTGCAAGACGGTGTTTGGACTGATCGAGGGCGTTGATCGCCCAGCTTTGCCTGCGCCGCTTCCCAAAGTGACAGAGGGCTTTAATGTTCTGTTGGACGCCGGCGCGAATATCGATTGCCGCGCCGAACACTTCCGCCAGTTCGCGGTCATGGGATACCACTACTCGCGTCGGATTTTCGGAGTGGAGAATCCGCGCGTTGCTCTTCTGAGCATTGG
>CAZAHQ010000384.1:0-4353 GCA_964484415.1 uncultured Acidobacteriota bacterium
TTTCCGGGCGATGCGGCTGCAAGCTGGATCGCACCGTAGCCGCCCATCGAGATCCCGGTCAGGTACAGCCGTTTGCGGTCGCCGTGAAACTCCAGGATCGCAGCGTCGAGTGCCGCGGTCGCCATCGCGAGCATCTGCGGGTCGGGCCAGAAGCGCGGCTTGGGACATTGCGGAAAGACCACGACGGCAGGCCAGGGATGTGTGCGCAAATGAGGGCCGAGTCCGACACGTGCGGGGGCCTTGCCCCGGCTGCCGCGCTCACCCGCGCCGTGCAGGAACAGCACCGTTGGCCACGCGCGATCCTTGGTCCAGCCCTCCGGGATCGCGACCATGTATCGATACATGACCCCGTCAACGGTCAGTGTCCGACGTTCGAAACGCATCGTTTCCTCGGCATGCGCCGATGGAAAGATAGGCGCTAACAATGCCAGCGCGGCCGCCGCGATCAGCGTAAGAATTCTTGTCACTCTCGTGGGAGGCGTTGGATGCGTCGGGGCGGTGGTGCTCAACCAATTCATGCTCTTCCTTCGCTGTGGGCTGTGGCGATGCTGTTCGGTGCTGGCTTCGCGGGCCTGTTGTTGGCGCCGCCTGCGATGGCCCAGACCGTTTCGGGCAATATCTTCCACGATCGCAACGCGAATGGCATCCGTGATGCGGGCGAGGAGGCACTCGACGCCGTGCAGGTGCGTCTGCTGGGCCAGCGTGACGCTGGCGGTCCGTTCGACCAGTCGATTGCCACCAGCGTCTCCGGGGGATTCAGTTTCAATCCGGGCAACGGTTGCTACGTATTCGATGTGGTCGATCCCAGCGGCTGGCGCCGCACGTTGGGTCGCACCGACGAATTCGTGCAAGGGAGCAGCGGTTATGCAGCGCCGGTGGGAGTGCGCCGCTGGGGCGGCACCAACTTGCTGCAACAAAACCTCACGGCCGGACGCGTGCGATTCACGGCGCTCGGCGATTCGATCGCGGTCAACTTCAACACCTGCTTCGACACCGGCTTTTTCTTCTACGAGCTGGCGGTGCGCGACCGATTGCGCTGCGTGGCACCGACGGCGCAGATCGACCTGGATCAATCGGCGATCTCCGGCGAGCATAGCGACGATCTGCTGGTCGACGATGCAGATGGCAACAACGTGTATCGCACCATCGAGCGTCAGCCGAACTTGGTGACGATTTCGATGATCGGCAACGACCTGTTGAACAACGATCCTGCCGACAACGCGTCGCAAGCCGAGAAGAACGCTGCCGCCGCCGAGTTGATCGACTCGCGACAGAACTTGCAAGAGGCGTTGAGTGCGCTGACGTCGGAGATCCCCGCAGCCGATATCGAGATCAATACGCTCTACGACAACTTGGCCAACAACTGCAGCACGAGAATTTTTCGGCGGGAGTGGACGCCGATCTTGCAGCGGGTATTGCGCGACCTTGCGTGGGGCCAAACGCGGCGCGCGACCAACGCCGACGTTTATCCTGAGTTCGCACACGAGGACCTGAATCGCGGTTGCACCGGGTTTCGAAATCAGATCTGCACGTTTGTCGGCGACGGCATCCACCCCAAGAAGAGCGGCTACGACGTGATTCGCGAGAAGCTGTGGGAGTCGGTCGATGGCGTCAACTTGGGCAGCAAGGATCCCCTTGGGGCAACCTCGCAAACGATCGATCAAGGTTTCTTGCAGCGCGTGTTGCGGTTGTATCCGTCGCGGTTCGAAACGCGTGGCGGCGCCACGGTGGTCGATGCTGCGGCGGCACTGTCGGCCGGCGATAGCGGGGCTGGGGCGTCGATTGCGTTGGGGTTGGGGGCCGAGGAGTTTCGTCTTTCGGGATTTCCTGACTGGTACGACGAGGTCACGCCGGTGAAGGTGATCGCCGGTGTGCGGTATCGCACCACGGGCACGGTGAGCGACGACTTCTATCGCGTCGAGGCTTCGGTCAACGATGCGTTCCGCCCGCCGTCGGGGCACAACTACACCGCAACCGACTGGATTTACTTCACGCCAATCGTCGGTGGCGGCGGACCGAATGCCCCTGTCGAAGACCCCGACTATCCGAATACGAGACTGCTGGCGTTGCCGAACGTCGCCAACTATCGCGAGGTCTCGGCCACGGTCATGAAGAACCCGACGCGTGCGCCGGGCGCTGCGCAATACACGTGGCCGCCCGTGTCGCGCGCCGAGCTGGGGACCGCAACGGTGCGCGTCGCTGCAGCAGCGGTTGCGAACACGCCCGGCGACAACTATCGCGTGGTGGTCGACTACGCCTATCTCGACGTGTACGGCACGACCAAGCCGCGCCCCGCCGAGGTGCTCGGATTGCGCGTGACCAAGGGTGCTGACGGCGCGTTGGTGCTCGACTTCGATCAACTCACCAGCAGCGAGCTGTACAACGTCTACTTCGGAACACTCAGCGCGCTGCAAACCGGCAGCTACGATCACGGCAACGACACGCGCTGCAACGTCTCGACCAGCGTTTCCACGCCCGGCCGCCTCAGCACAACCGTCGCCGCCGCCGCCGTCCCCGCCGCCTCCTCGTATCTACTGGTCACCGGCCGCGTCGACGGCGTCGAAAGCCCCTCCGGCTTCACCTCCGCCTCCCAAGAAATCGACCGCAGCCAAAACCGCTGCCCCTAGCTAGACCCAGCTCTTGGTGCGGAAGTAGAGCCACATGCCGACGCCGACGATGGCCATCAGGGCGAGGGCCAGGGGGTAGCCCCAGGGGTGTTCGAGTTCGGGCATCCACTTGAAGTTCATGCCGTAGATGCTGGCCACGAAGGTCATCGGCATGAAGATCGTGGCGATCACCGTGAGGACCTTCATCACCTCGTTGAGTTTGTTGTTCAAGCTCGACAAATACAGATCGTGAATCCCCGACAGCAAGTCGCGATTCGATTCCACCATTTCAACCACCGACACAGTGTGGTCGTAGATGTCGCGGAAGAACACGCGCGTGGCGGGCGTGATCAACGAAGAGTCGCCGCGCTCCAACGATCCCAGCACCTCGCGCAGCGGCCACACCGAGCGGCGCGCCGCCAGCATCGCACGCTTGAGGTGGTAGATCTCCTCCAATGTTTCGCGCGCCGGGTTGGTCAGCACCACCTCTTCCAAGGCTTCGATCCGTTGCGACAGCCGGTCGGCAACCAAGAAGTAGTGATCGACGATCACATCCATGATGCGATACGCCAGGTAGTCGACCCCTTCCTTGCGCACGCGCCCCTTGCCGGTGTGAATCGCGTCGACCACTCCCTTGAACAGGTCGGACTGCGCCTCCTGGAACGAGAGCAGGAAATTCCTTCCAACCACCAAGCTGATCTGCCGCACCGTGATGTCGCCGTTGACAGGATCTTGATCCAAGGCGTCGAGCACAATGAACAGGTAATCGCCGAAGTCTTCCAGCTTCGGCCGCTGCGCGACGTTGAGAATGTCCTCGTGTGTCAGCGCATGCAGCCCGAATACATCGCACATCTGCTGGATCACCGCCGAATCTTGCAGTCCCTCGACGCTGACCCACGTGGGCGAGTGCGTCGCGCGAAAGCGGGTGCACGCTTGCGCGCTGTCGGGGGTCAGCGTTTCCAGCCGGTCTTGGTCGTAGTCGAACGCGGTGATGCGAACCGGTACCGACGGCGCATCACCCGTATAAACCGCTGTTCCGGGCGGTAGGCCCGCCTTGGTCGCGCGACGACGTCCCTTGCGCGGGCCTCTCGCCTTTTTCATCGATCGCTCGCCGACCTGTTACTTGGACGGCGCGAAACGCTTGGCGACCACATCCCAATCGACCACCTGCCACCAATGCTCCAAGTACTCGGCGCGCCGATTCTGATACTTGAGGTAATACGCGTGCTCCCACACATCGTTGCCCAACAGCGGCAGGTGACCATCGGTCAGCGGGCTGTCTTGATTTGCCGTCGATACCACGTCCAGCTTGCCGTCCTTGGTCTTCACCAACCACGCCCAGCCGCTGCCGAATCGCTTCATGCCGGCGTCTTGAAACTTGGTCCTGAATGCCGCCACGCTGCCGAACGATGCGTTGATTGCCTCGGCCAACGGCCCGGTTGGATCGCCGCCCTTGCCGGGGCCCATGCTCAGCCAAAACAGCGAGTGGTTGTAGTGGCCACCGCCTTGGTTGCGAACGGCGCTGCGAATCGCTTCGGGTACTTCGCTCAACCGTTTGACCAGATCTTCGATCGACCACGTGGCCAGTTGCGGCGCACCTTCCAGCGCCTTGTTGAGGTTGTCGACATACGCCTGGTGATGCTTGCCGTGATGGATCTGCATCGTCTGCGTATCGATCACTGGCTCGAGAGCCTCGTGTTTGTAAGGCAGTTCAGGGAGCTTGAATGGCATTCTGTGTTCCTCCAGG
>CAZAHQ010000385.1:0-4347 GCA_964484415.1 uncultured Acidobacteriota bacterium
TGGTGCCGGCCCCCCGGCCGTGCCCGCCTCCGGTGATCGTGGTGCCGGCCCCCCGGCCGTGCCCGCCTCCGGTGATCGTGGTGCCGGCCCCCCGTCCGTGCCCGCCTCCGCCGGTGATCATCGTCGACCCCTGCCCGCCGCGCCACCCCGACATCACTGTTTCGGTTATCGAGACCGAGCGGTTCTTCGTCGAGGCCAGGTACGGTTGGGTGCGCGACCATTGCGGTCGCCAGGTCTGGACGGTGGTGATTCCCGCTCACTGGGACTCGCGGTTGGTCGAGCGCACTTACCGCGCTTGGTGGGATGCTCGGTTGGACTCCTACGTCTATCGCAGCCTCGATGGTTGCGTGAAGACCTGGACGCCGCCGGCTCCTCCGTGCAACGACCGCCCGACGCCCCCTTGCCGCGAAGGCGGCTGGGACGGACGCGGTCGCCGGTAAGTCGTCAGACGATGCAGTGATGGAGAGCTCCTGGCCGAGACCAGCTCGGCTAGGAGCTTCTCCTGTTCTTGTCGGTTCAGTTGAAATCCTAAGACACTCCGCTTCGGCGGTAACGCTTAGGTGAAGCGCAAGGTCTCAAAACGCAGGAAGCGTAAACTGCGGACCAAGTGCTTCGGTCGGTCAGCAAGAAAGAAAACATGAAAACGTTCACAGTCCTTGCCGCCGCGCTCGTCGCGCTTGCGGCCTCCTCCAACTCCGCTCACGCCCAGGTCAGTGTCGGCTTCGGCATTGGTGTCGGTGGTCGTCACAATGGTGTCGGTGTTTCCGTGCGCATCGGTGACCGCGGGTACTGCCCGCCGCCGGTCGTGTACTGTGCGCCGCCGCCGGTCGTGTACTGTGCGCCGCCGCCGGTCGTGTACTGTGCGCCGCCGGTCGTGTACTGCCCGCCGCCTCGGGTTGTGGTCGTGCCACCGCCTGTGGTGGTGACCGCCCCGGTCGTGTGCCATCCCGACATCGACGTCGTCATCGTTGAAGATGCTCGAGTCTGGGTGCCTGCGACCTACGGTTGGAGGAGTCACTGTGGTCGTCGTGCCTGGGTGGAAATCTGCCCGGGCTTCTGGACGACTCGTCCGACGCGGTACTCGTACCGCGGATGGTGGGACGGCGGTTGCAGCTCGTATGTCTATCGCGACCGTCACGGGGCGCTGAACCGGCACCGCCGGTAAGCACCTGGTGGTCTCGCGTAGACGCGAGTTTCCGCCAAGGGGGGCACTGCCGGGGAAACCTGGCAGTGCCCAGTTAGCAACGTCGCTTAGTTTGAGGTGACCTATGATCACTTTGTTCACTGTCTTGACCGAAACGGAAGCTGCCCGCATCAACGATGAGGGCTACCTTGCCGGCTGGCGCAGCAAGCTCGATGCCAGTGCGCAGTACGCGTCCGACGAGAAGATTCCCTTCTTCTCGGAAGACTACCTGTATCCGGACACCGGCTACACCACGCGCGAAGCCGCGCTTCAGTACGCCATCGTGCGCGGCCACGACCAGGGCGAGACCAACCTCGTGTTGGTCCAGCTCACGTTGGCTGAGCCGGTGTCGGCTGAAAGCCTGTACTACTTCCCCGGTGACCAGACGGTCTACCTGCAACAGGACGCAGCGCGTGCCTTCAACACGCAGGCGCGAGTCGTCCTCGAGCGAATCACCGTCGAGCCGGTCACGCGAGAGCGTGCCGACGCGATCCTGGACGAGCTCTGCCCCGACGCCTCGGAATCGGCTTAGGAACCAGGGCTCGATCGACTCAAACGGAGGGGCCGGCGCCAGTCGGTCCCTCTATTTCCTAACCTCAACCAGAAAGGAGGCACTACTATGCCGCTCGTTGTTGTCGACGTGCAGCCGTACTTCAAGTACAGCGGCGAGGAGTGCTTCCTCGCTGCTGTCGAGAAGGAAATCGTTCGCGCGGTGAACGATGGTCTGCCAGTCATCATCGTGGAGTTCATCGGTTTCGGCGAAACCTACGAACGTCTCACGCGCCACCTCAAAGGATACCCGCGCTTCAAGCGCGTCGAGAAGAACCGCCGCGACGGTTCCGCCGAAGTTCTTGAAGCCTGCCGCGAGGCTGGTTTCGGAACTGCGTTCTTCCGGGTGTGCGGTCTCTACACGTTCGAATGCGTTGCCGAGACAGTCGAAGGACTTGCCCAAAAGGCACCCGGCTGCCGCATTCACGTCGTCAAGCAAGCGCTCATCGATAAGGTGGCCGGCTGGAAGATGTTTCCGGAGGTCGCCAATGCCAGTCTGGTTTCCCAGAACCCCGGGGAGCCGATGGACACGTTGGGTGCCGACAGAACAGGCGGCATGTGGGGCCCGTAACCCCCGCATGTGCCAGTTCGTGAACCACGCAAGGTGGTGTTTTTATTCAGTGACCTTGCGCAATCGTCTGGGAACGCACCCAAGCGATTGCGCGCAATTACTTGGAGATTTCATGAATCAAACAATCATTCATTTGTCCGATGGAACAGCGGTCGTCGTCGACGGCGGTGTCTTCGAGGCTCGTGCCGGTCAAATCGTCATCGCTCACAAAGGCGCCAACGTCAAGGGTGCCAAGGGTGCTGTCCTCATCGCGCTGGCCGGCTCGTCGGTGAGCAAGATCGACGAGACCTACCTGGTGGCGCTCGCCGGTGCCACCGTCGATGGTGACCTGCTTGACGACCTGGCCCTCAACCCGGTGGACCTGCCTGTGCTGCCTCAAGTCAGGCCGGAAGTGGCAGAGCGCATCAACGCCTGGGTGCGCAACCTGACCAAGGGCCGCATCCTGCAAGTGTCCGATGCGGTTCCGTCCGATTGTGGCGATGCCAACGCCCTCGTCATCCTCTACGATGGCGAGACGTTCGTCGCCACCATGGGCGGTTGCGCCGAGGTGTCGGCCGGTCGCATCGGCATCGCATTGCCGGGCGGACTGGTGAAGGCGCTCTCGGGCTCCACTGCCATCGCGCTGCCATCGGGCAGCGTCGTAAGCGACGACAATGCCAGCGTGCTCGCGCTCCCGGGCGCACACGTCAACGGCGTCGCCGTCGTTTCTTTCACGGTCGTTTCGCCGAAGTAACAGGCAGAAACGGTTTTCAGAAACCACTTACCAAAGGATCAAACATGAAAAAGGTATTTGCCTTTCTGTTGCTCGCACTGCCGATGACCTTCATCGCGTCCCACTTCCACTGGTCACCGATGCTGGTGATGGCGTTCTCCTGCCTCGGCATCATCCCATTGGCGAAGCTGATGGGTGAGGCCACGGAGCACATCAGCCACAAGGTCGGACCGACCATCGGCGGACTGGTGACGGCGACGTTCGGCAACGCGTGCGAGTTGATCATCGCTCTGTTCGCCCTCAGGGCGGGCTTGATCGAGGTCGTCAAAGCGTCCATCACGGGCTCGATCATCGGCAACATTCTTCTGGTGCTCGGCGCCAGTATGTTCGTCGGTGGTCTCAAGCGCGAGGTGCAGACGTTCAACCGGACAACTGCCGGCACTGCGGTGACGCTTCTGACCATCACGGCGCTTGCGCTTCTGATGCCAGCAGCGATGCACCACGCCGGCGGTGCCGAAGGTCAGATGCTCGACAGCAAGGTGTCGCTCGCCATCTCGATCGTGCTCATCATGCTCTACTTTCTGGGCCTGGTGTTCAGCCTCAGGACGCACAAGCACCTGTTCCTCCCGGTGTCTCAAACCACCGAAGAGGTCGATGCAGGTGACGGCGTCGTGGGCTGGAGCATGAAGAAGTCGGTGATCGTGCTTCTTGCCGCGACATTGTCGGTGGTGTTCCTCAGCGATCACCTGGTGGAGAACGTCGAGCATGTGGCCAATCAGCTGGGCATGACGCCCATCTTCGTCGGCGTGATTCTGCTTGCCATCATCGGCAACGCCGCGGAGAACAGCTCGGCCATCATCATGGCGCACAAGAACAAGATGGACCTGTCCATCAACATCGCACTCGGCTCCTCGACCCAGATCGCCATGTTCGTGGCGCCTGTGGTGGTCTTCGCCGGCTACGTCTTCGGACAGCCGATGAACCTCGTCTTCTCGCAAGAGGAGATCGTCGCGGTGTTCGGGTCAGTGATGGTGCTCAATCTGATCATGCACGACGGAAAGTCCAACTGGTTGGAAGGGTTCGCTCTGCTCGCCCTGTACGCCATCATCGGCGTCAGCTTCTTCTTCATCGGCTGACCTGACTGTCTGACCGAAAAGACTGCTGGCTGTGGGGGCTCAAACCCCTCACGGCCACGCAGTCTTTTTCGGTTTTGGAAATAACTATAAGAAATAGTATAAAACTTGCTTAGCAAAACATTGCCTAAATGTTTTTGGAGGGAACGCTTAAAACCAAGGGAGGAACCGGCACTTGAAGCACCGGTTCCATCCCAGG
>CAZAHQ010000386.1:0-4346 GCA_964484415.1 uncultured Acidobacteriota bacterium
TGCTTGGAACCCCGCGCAGTCGAACGTTGATGATCCGTTCGACTACGAGTTCTTCACTGATTGCTCGGGCGCCCGCAGCTTGTCGCTGCTGGTCAGCACCAGCAGCCGTATCGGTGAGTGCGGTGATGGATTCCGTTCCAACCCGCAGCCTCTGATGGCCGAGTTCGCCAACCTGGCCACCACCTCTTGGCGCGGCGGCAACGCTTACATTCTCCCGCTCAGCGGCGAGAACACCTCGATCAATCTGACCTCGGCCAACGGCGCCCGTTCGCTGCTGCCTCTGTATGGTCAGACCACTGGTTTCATCACCGAGCGTCTGCAGACCGTGTTCCCGGTCGGCCCGAACGTCCGTCACTCGCTCCGCTACCTGCAGAACTGGGTCAGCGAAAACGGCAAGACGGCGATCGCAGACGTAAGCTACGGTTCGGTCAACGCGTCGTTCAGCATCGCGTTCGCGCCGAACGGAATCAACTACAACCTCAACCGCTTCTAATCTCTCTTACCACACCAAACCCGACAGGGGGCGGCCTTCGGGTCGCCCCCGTTTTTTTTCATCGCCTGCTCGCAACCGCGGCCTCGACCGCAACCTCTGGGTCGACGACACCGTACCCCGAGTCGTTGTCTGGTCCGGGTACCCCAATGTCGCGAGCTGACTGTCGCAGTAACCGAATCACTTCCGACGGAAGAAGTTCCGGATTGACCTGCAGCATCATCGCGGCGGTTCCGCCTACCCAACCGACCGCAAACGACGTCCCGGTGGCAAGTGTCAGACTCGTCGCGTTCGGTGCACCCGGCACGGGGAGCTCGTTCCCGGGAGCAACGAGATCGGGCACCAGGCGGTCCGCACCACAAGGACTTGGTCCTCGTGATGACGAGTCGATCACAGCCCCCTCTCTATCGATGCCGCCAACGACAATCGGTGCAACATCACTTGGGAACGCAAAGGCTGCCGGCGCTTGAGCGCTCGCGGAATCAGGTCCGTCGTTTCCAATCGCGAACACCGGGACGATGCCGGTGGCCAGCATCGCAAGCACTTGTGGTCGGTCGCGCGGATCACAGTTGGCCTTTCCGTGCCCCCATGACTCCAAAACGACGTCCGGTTGAACCTCGAAGATCATCCAGTCGGCAGCCAGCGACATCGTGACGTTGTTGTAGCTGTTGTTCACGTTGCTCAAACCGACCGACCATGCGGCGCCGGGAGCCGCGCCCAACGCGCGACCGTCCATCTCGCGCGCCGCAGCGCAACCAAGCACTTGCGATCCGTGGGGCGGGGAGGTATCGATCGGTTCCGGAGATCCGCCATCGGGATCAAACCAACTGTACGTCTCACGCCGACCCCCGATCAGCGCGCGATGCGTTCCCATCACGCCGGTGTCGAGCACGCCGATTGTCGTGCCGCGCCCATCGATCCCGGCGGCCCAGAGTTCTCGAAGGCCTAGATATGTCACCGCCCAACTGTCTCCCGGCGGTACCACTGGAGCTTGAACGAGCCCGTTGCCGCGCTTTGCTCGGGCTGCGCGCACAGAGTCGTATTCGGGAATCACCGCCGCCACATTCGGATCGGCGCGCAATCGAGCCAGAGCCTCGCGTCGCACCGAGACGAAGACGCGGTTACGAAACCGAAGACCACGGCTGTATTCCAATAACTCCTCGGCTTCCAAGCTCTCGAGCAACGGCCGCAATGAAGCGGCGCCGCGGTTCGCTACCGTACTCAACGCATCGAGTGCTTCTCTCCGAGCCTGCGAACGCGTCAGCCGCCGAGCGATCGCCGATCGGATCAAAGCCTCTGAGTCGATCTGCTCCCGCATTTCGACAAGCACGCGTAGCCAAGGCCCCGAGCTCGCTGACGCGTTGATCGTGTCGAACGTCGGGTCGAGCGGTCGCGCTGACGCGGGACCTGGGTCGGGCTCCATCGGATAGGCAGCGCTCGCTGAGGGAACGGCCGGGTTCTTCCCGCGGTCGATCGGCTCGAGTGTCTTGCAACCCAACCAGCACAGCCCGGCGATCATGCTCACGACGACAAAGCGATCACAGCGCATTCTAGGGGGCACCCTCCGAACGGTTCGTTGTCGTTCGGGTAATCCGGCTCGAACCGCCGCGGGAGCGGTTCGCCGGTGGAAAACAACCGTGCGGCGCCGGTGGCCTCGGCGTAAATTCGGTCGGCGCGGGGAGCGTTCTCGTAGTGCTAGGCACCAGGGAGGATGGCGATGTTGCATCCTAATGCACCCGCGCCTCGTGCGGCCGGGCTCACGAGAAACCTCGCCCACTCGTGGGGCGCCTGCAACGCCGTTCTTTCCTGCCTCGATGCGTGTCCATCATTCGGGCTTCGCTCCGTCCCAATATCCAGCGACCCGGCCCTTCCCGGCCGCATCGCACGCAATGTGGAGGTTTTGTCATGCCGTTTCTGAGTTCGAGGCTTTCCGGTGCGACACGCCGCTGTCTGCCGCTCCTGATCGCCTTCCCGCTCCTGATCGCCGGTTCGGCGGAAGCGCAGCGCGTCGATTCGGTCGACGCAGCATCGAACCAAGACATCGTTCGCATCGGACGGCGTGGCGGCGATCAACTCGGCGACCTGGTTGCGACCGGCGATTTCAATGGCGACGGCAAACTCGATTTCGCACTCGGTGCACCTGGCTACTCCGGCACTGCTAACGATCGCAGTGGATCGGGAGCCATTTTCGTGTTCTACGGCAATGCTCCCTACGATCGAACCTCCGACTTGGGATCGACCGGCTCAGCCAGCCTGGTCGTGCTCGGCCCAGCAACGGGCGATGGTATCGGGAGTGCGTTCACGTTCGCCGATCTCAACAACGACGGCACGAGCGATCTGATCATCGGCAATCCGAGTGGCAATGGGCCCCGCAACGTCGACGCCGACGGCGACGGCACTATCGACGCAAACGGTTTGTCGGGTCGCGGCGAAGTCTATGTGCTGTTCGGTGGACGCGTGCGCACCACGCCGTTCGACCTCTCGCGTCCCGACCGCAGCAAGAGCCGCGCTGATCTTTGGATCATCGGTGCGGAGGCAGGAGATCGACTGGGTGCCGCGGTTGCCGTAGCCGATATCGACGGCGACAACAGCGCCGATCTGATTCTTGGAGCGACCGGTGCGGATGGCCCGTCGAACGCGCGCAGCGATTGCGGTGAAATCGCTGTCCTGAAATCGACTGTCGGGCCGTTTGTCGACGGGACACGCAATCTTCGCACCGTCGCCCCGGACGCGATCATCACCGGTCCCGCCTACGATTTTCAGAAGAATGACTACGTCGACTTCAACGGGGACGGAACCTGCGACGATCTCGATCAGGATGGATCGAACTGCAACTCACCTGGCGGTGACCCTGGCGACAAGCGCGTCCAAAACGGCACCGACGGAATCTTCAACCAGTTCGACGGTGAGAAAGGTGCCATCGGTGACCGCCTCGCCGTTGGCGACATCAACAACGACGGCCGTTCCGACATCGCGATCAGGCTTCCCAAGGGAAGAGGGACACCGGCGCAGAATCGCGATTCAGCAGGCGAGGTTGCCATCGTTTTGGGGCAGATCGGATTTTCAAGCACCGATCTGGACCTCGGCATTCCGATCCGAATCACCGGTGCGTTTCCCGGCGACGATGCCGGCGCGGCGATCGCCATCAGCGATGTCGATGGAGACAGCACGCGGGATCTGATCGTCGGCTCACCGTTCTACGGGACCGACGATCAAGACGGCACCGTTGAAACCTCCGATCGGTTCGGCAACGGTGCCATCGCGGTGGTGTGGGGCCCGCTCTTCAGCGGTACGACCGACCTGCGCAGCGACTGCCGCTACAAGTGCGGCTCGGCGCTCGATTCCGCCGCCGTCTGGACAGTGCTTGGACGAGATGCCGACGATGGCCTTGGCAACTCGGTCGCGGTTGCTGATCACGATGGTGACGGAACGGTCGAACTGATCACGGGCGCGCCGTTCGCCGATGGACCGGAGCCGGCACAGACGCGTGCCTCCAGCGGTGAGCTGTGGATTCGTTGGGGCACAGGGACTCGCCCGTTGCCTCCCAACTCGACCGTCGATTTCCTGATCGATGGCACCACTGGCTGGGGACGTGTGTTCGGTGCCGCCGCTGGCGATGGATTCGGAAACTCCGTGGCCACCGGAAACCTCGACTCGGACCCCAAGAAAGAGATCGTGCTGGGAGCACCGTTCGCCGATGGACCGAACCTCGGCAGCGGTGATCGCATTGGAGCGGGCAAAGGGTACTTGATCAGCAGCGTGGACGACGATTTCGATACGTTCCGCAACCTGTTCGACAACTGCCCGCTGATCCCCAACAGTCCGAATCTCGATTCGGACAACGATCTGTTCGGCG
>CAZAHQ010000387.1:0-4334 GCA_964484415.1 uncultured Acidobacteriota bacterium
CTTGTAGTAGTCGAAGTCGCGCCCACGAGCGAGCAGGCTTGTGTCCTCCAGGCCAACCAAACTCGTGAACTTGGCGTCGCGTACCCCGTCGAGCGCACCGAAGCTCTCAAAACCCTCGCGGGGCAGCGCCGCCAGACCGGCTGGCGTTCCGATCCACAAGGTCTCGTCGCGATCGAGCATCGCCACCGACGCGGCGCCTGCGGTTAGGCCGTTGCGTGTATCGATCACGTTCCAGGTCGATGTCTCCGTAAGCGGCAGCGACGCGCTGGCGATGCCACTGCGAGTAGCGATCAACACGCGCGAAGTGCCATCGAACGCGATCGAGTCGATCACGGTGCCGTTACGCCACGGGTCGACCGGCCAACATTGCTCGTTTCGTGGTTCGCGCAGCGAGGTGCGGCAGATCGTCGCCAGTTCGACGCCAAACCAAAAGAAGCCATCGGGGTCGGTCGCGATGGAGGTAACGACTCCGCGTGATGTCACCTGCGTGCTGAAGTCGGTTGGCTGACCATCTGCCCCGATCACCAAGAACCGCTGGGAATTGGGCTCGGGTTGGGCGCCGTAGAGCAGCAGATCGCCCCCCGGACCAACCGCAAAGCGGTTGATGGCGAGGTTGGCCTTTTGAAAGTACTTCGATAGATCGAGTTTCGTCATCGCCGCCGGGTCGGCATCCGCGGCGAGCCGATAGAGTCCGCGTGAGGTTCCGAACCACAGTGTTCCGTCGGGCGACTCCGCGATCGTCAGGACGCTGGTGTTTTCTGAAAAGAGCGCCGGTTCGGTTGCAAACGGGAGCTCTGCACTTGGCAATCGCTCCAAGTCGGCCCAGGCAAGGCCAGACATCGTTCCGACCCAAAGGCGCTGATGTCGATCGATCTTCAAGCTGACCACGCGCTCACTCGGTAGGCCCTGCTGCGTGCCAAAGTTTGCGAACTGCTTGCCGTCGAATCGCGACAGCCCTTCCGAGGTGGCGATCCAAAGGAACCCGCGCCGATCTCGTGTGACCGCGCCCACGGAGTTGCTTGGCAACCCGTCGGCCATCGTCCAATGTCGAATCGGCAGTCGCTCGCCCCGCGCAGGTGCGAACAGCAATGCAAGCACGAGTACAACGAGGCTGGCGCGCGCGGTTCGCATCGAGTGCACAGTCTTCGTCGATCCACGCGCCCGATCAAGCGGGGATACTCGCTTTCCGGGCTTCGCGGTCGATTGCTACACCGATGCGTAGTGGTCCCGGGCCTGCCTCTCCGAATACTCCTCACCCTGGCACACCTCATCGAGGAGAAACCGATGCGCCGCTTTTCGCTGCTTTCCCTGTTGCTGCTGTATGCCACCGCTGGGCTCGCCGTCGCACCACCGAGCTTGATCAACTATCAAGGCGTTCTGCGCAATTCCAGCGACGCGCCGTTGACCGGCAGTTACGACATCACCTTCACCTTCTTCGATGCGGCGACGGCGGGTACGGAGATCCTGATCGACGCGCATCGCGCCGCCGAAGCGAACGCGGTGACCGTGAACGGCGGCTTGTTCAATACTCAGCTCGGAGGCGGTGTCGTTACCGACGGCAGCGGGGCGGGCACGTACACCAGTCTCGCGCCGGTGTTCCGCGACTACAGCGCGGTCTACGTCCAGATCAAGGTTGGAACGGAAACGCTGAATCCGCGGACGCGGATGGTATCCGCAGCCTACGCACAGAACGCACAGAACGCACAGATTGCGCAAGACTCGAACGCCTTGAGTGGGCGCAGTGCAAGTCAGTTCGTCGATACAAGCAGCGCCCCACAGGTGAAGACCGGCCGACTCGATCTGGGCTCGACTACGCTGCAGGGCCGCGGGCTGCTGGTGGAGAACGGCAATGGCGAGCCCGCCGCGATCTTCTCCAGTGCGAGTGCCGGGCATCTTGTGGAGATCGGAGCGTCTCAACAGGCTGGGAAGTTCACGGCCGGTGCTCTAGGTGATGGGATCCGCGCCAACTCAACTGACTCAAACTCATTTGCGGTGCGCGGTGCTAATACCAACGGGAGTGGTGTCCGAGGAGAGGGCGCGTACTACGGCATAGAGGGAGTGGGTGTCGGACCTTTTGGTTACGGTGGCGTCTTCAATAGCACCTCCGCCTCGGGAAGAGCGTCTCTCGCAGCGGCCGACACAGGGATACGCGCCACGGGGATCTACGCAGCCGGAGTGTTCGATTCGGCGGGCGTGAGCGCCTATCTCGCGTACAACCGCACCGGTATCGCCACCTACACGTACTCAGCTGGTGATAACCCAGGATGGTTTCAAGACTTCAGCGCCGGAAGCTACGCAGCGGTCGGGCAGGGCGGCTACAAGGTCCAAGGCAGCGGCGCGGTCAGCTTCGTTCAGAACGACCCGGAAGATGCGTCGCGTGTGATCGTCTATGCGGCACCCGAAGGTGACGAGGTGGCTGTCTACACACGTGGCTCGGCGAGGCTTGTGGGCGGTGAAGCGCGCGTCGCGCTTGGACCGACATTTCGCAAGGTTGCGAATCCCGATCTGGGGATCACGGCACAACTGACGCCGACCGGGGCGTGGGCCGACCTGTACGTGGCCTCCAAGTCGACCGAGGAACTCGTTGTCCGCAGCCGTGATCCGAAGGCGAGCGACATCAGCTTCGATTACCAAGTGTGGGCGCTGCGAATCGGCTTCGAAGACAAGGCGGTGGTGCAACCGAAGCGAAACGAATCGATGATTCCGTCGCGGTCGCCGGACGATGCGATCTACGCTGAGCACCCAGAGCTTCGCAGCTTCGCCGCCCGGCAACGCTACGCAGCCGAGCGTGCGCGCGTTGAGCCGCTGGCGAAGGCCATCGATACAAAACGCTCGCTCACGCTCGAGAATGCGATCGGCGTGTACGACGAAGCCCGCGACTTCGAGCGAGTTGCGCCGCCGGACGTAGCGGCGTCGATCGCACACGGGCCTTTGCCACTTCGAGAGCTGAGAGCCGAACGATCGGAACCGCAGGTCGTCGCTGATGCTGCCGTCACCGCTGCGACAACAACAAAAGCACGCGCGAGGTCGCCTGAAGCCGCGCTCGAATCGTCAGCTCCGAGCGGCAGTCAATGGGTTGCGGTTGCTGAAATCGTTGAAGCCGGTGATCTGCTCGCCGTTACTGCTCGTGGCGAACTGATCCGAAGCTCGATTTCCAGCGATGCGTTGGTCTTCGGAATCGTTGCCGGAGCGCCGGGACAACGCTACACGAACCAGGCTCCGGTAGCGTTTGCCGGTGTCGCGACCCAATGCCACGTCGATGCGAGCACGGCGCCGATCGAAGCCGGTGATCTGCTCGTCTCCTCGCCGTTGCTCGGCTATGCGATGAAAGCACCGGAAGGTGTGCGCGCAGGCACCGTGGTGGCCAAGGCTCTTGAATCCATCTCGGGCGGCAGCGGCACAATTCGCGTCCTCGTGATGTCGCGATGAGGTCAATTATGAAGCGCAGACAGGTATTGTTCGTATCGACAGCAATTCTTGCCGCGATGTGGGCGAATGCCTCCGCACAAACCAGCGCCAGCTTCAAGCTGCAGGAGAGTGTCACCAACGCAGGCGGCAACCCGCTGCAGAACAGCGTGCTCAGCTCGGCCAGCTATCGAATCAAACTCGATTCGATCGGCGAGGCGGTAGTTGGAGTCGGCGCCTCCAGCGGTTCGTTCCGCTTGGACAGCGCGTTCGTGTCCGCGTATCGCCCGCCAGGCGAGACACTCGGATTGCGATTCTCCAACAAGACCACGCTGGTCTGGAGCCCCGAGAAGTCGATCGGAAAGTACGAACTCTACCGCGGTTTGATCTCATCTCTCCCCGGCACGTGGGGCGCGTGCTTCGGGTCCAACCTCGCCAGCGAGACAACCGTCGACACGCAGATCCCCGGCCTCGGAACCGGCTACTTCTACTTGGTCACGGCGCGCAACCGCCTGAACGAGGAAGGGACGAAGGGTAAGCGCTCCAACGGTTCGGCGCGCACCAACACAAACCCCTGTCCTTGAGCGGAGCGAAGCTATGAGGCGCAGCGAGCGACGATTCTGTCGAGCGTTTCGACACGGTCATTCGCTAGATCCGAACTCTTGTGCTTGACTGCTCCATCCTGAGGCACGGTCGCCCGCGATCGTTTCTCGAGCCGCACAGGAGATTTTCGAATGAAACTCGTTCAAAGCGTTTGTCTGATCCTCATACTTGCCCTTTCCGGTAGTTTCGCTGCGGAGAACGTCATGTCACTACACGATGTCAGCACCAACAGTCTCGACGGCAAGCCGGTCAAGCTCAGCGAGTACAAAGGAAAGGTGCTCGTGGTCGTGAACACCGCATCCGAGTGCGGATACACCCCGCAGTAC
>CAZAHQ010000388.1:0-4331 GCA_964484415.1 uncultured Acidobacteriota bacterium
GTCATCACTCGAACACGCGGCCACCGCCCTGCGGGCGCTACGCGCCAAAGAGGTCACGATCCGGCGACCCACTGGAGAGGTGGCGCTACGTTCTCAAGACGCTCGCGGGGTGGCGATCGATCCGTCCGAACTGACACCGTTGCACTCGCGACTGCTGCAACTGTTGGCGCGACGCGCACCGATCAGCAACGACGATCGGCCGGTGTGGCTATCACAACTCGCACGACACGCCGCCAGCGCAGGAAAACGATCGCTGGCCGCACGATTGACCCGACGCGCTGTTTGCCGTGCTGTTCAGTTCGGTCGACCCGACATCGCCGGCACGATCCTCGCGGCGGCAGCGCCGCCCGAAACGGTGCACGACCGCGCTTGGCTCGAGGAGGCATCCGGAGAAATTGCGCTGGCCCAGGGGCGCGCCGATGCGGCTTGCAGTCCTCTCACGGCCGCAGCGGAGAGTTGGCTCGCAGCCCATTCTCTTGACCGCGCCGCGCAACTATTCGCGCGACTGTCACGCGCGCTCGGCGACGCAGGGCGCACGGCGGAGGCATCGCAGGCTGCTGCGCGAGCGTTGGCGTTGGCAATTCGCGAGCGAACCCGCGCCGCCGCGTGGTTGGAGCAGGCGATTCTCGCGGCGCGGCGTGGCAACTACCCCGACGCACTGGAACGATGCGAGCGTGCTGCCGCCAGTGTGGTGATGACAGATCCGGTGTGGCGGCGCGCGCATGCGGCGCGCGGTCGTTGTCTGGTTCTGCTCGACCGCTTGGGCGAAGCCGAAGAGGCTTTTCGGTTGGCGGAACGGGCTGCCGATGCCTGCAGCGACGTTCAGCTCTCGGCGATCGTTCGCTTGGCACGATTGCAGGCCGCACTGCGCGGCGGCCGGATCCGCGAAACACTCGACCTCGTCCCCGAGACGAGACGGTTGTTGCTGGCGCGCGGGGATGCCGACGGATTGGCGCTGTTGTCATCGCTGGCCTCTCAGGCAGCACAAGCGTCGGCCGATTGGCCGCGCGCCACTGCGGAGGCTGAGAGTTCGGTCCGTTGGCGCGAGATTCATGGACACGGCGGCTGGTTGGCGACCGCGCTGCTGCGCTGGGCGCGGCTGTGCTTGTTACTCGGTGACCTGCCGCGCGCACGCGGCGCGGCGCGGCGCGTGATCGATGCTGCTAACGCGTCCGAAAGCGAGCGGTGCGAGGGGAATACTCTCCTGGCGCAATTGGCCGCTGTCGAAGGTGACCCGCAAGCGGCTTCGGCTGCGGCAAAAGAAAGCCAGAGTTCTGCCGCCGGTATCGATAGCTTGGTTCCGATCGCTGCGTTGGCGCATGCGTGGGCGGCCTGGACCAACCGCGAACGCGAACTCGTGGCGCGTGCGCTCGAGCCTGTCGCCGACCACTTTGAAGCGCACAGCACACCGCCTGAGTTGGCGTCACCCGCTCTGGCATTGTTAGCGTGGTCGTTTGCAAAGACGCGACCGGCCCAAGCGCGACGCACCGCGGAGCGGGCGCGTGCGCTCGCCGATCGGATCGGCGATCTGGACGCTGCGCTGCTGGCACATGCCGCCGAGGAGGATGCGGCGCGTAGCGAGCACGATGAACCCGAAGCGGCACGCGCCGCGGCTGCCCGTCGCTCACGACTACGCGATGCGGCAGCGCGCGTGGCAGGGAGCGCCTGGTCGGGGAGTTTCATGTCGCGACCCGATCGCGCGCCGCAACTCGAATCGGCCGCGACGTCGGTGGCCGACCGAAAGCGACTCGATGCGCTTTACGAGATCGTGGCGGACCTGAACAGCCTACGAGAACCTCAAGCGGTGATCGGCGCGCTGCTCGATCGCGCGCTGGAAGCAATCGGTGCCGAACGCGGCGCGGTGATCCTGGTCGGCGAACAGGGAGACCTGCGGCTGGTACAAAGCCGGCAGGTCGAGGAGCAAACCGCTCACGATGCGCTGGCGCTGTCGCGCAGCATCGTGGCGCGGGCTCGCGGCGGTGAAACGGTGCTGGCCGTCGATCCCGCCAACGATCCGCGGTTCAAGAGCGTGCAATCGGTCGCGATGTTCTCGATTCGCGCGGTGCTGTGTGTTCCGTTGAGCCTCAAGTCGCGCGTGGTGGGCGCACTTTATGTGGACACCTGCAATCCACGGGTTCGTTTCTCGCAAGCCGATTTGGCGTTTGCCGAAGCACTAGCCAATCACGCGGCGTTGGCTTTGGAGAATGCCCGTTTGTTTCGTCGTTTGATGATCGAGAATGAGCAACTGCGTGCTGAATTGGGGACGCGCGATCGACTGGGTGGATTGGCAGGTCGCTCGGCCTCGATGCATCGCACGATGGCCCTGATCGAGTCGTTGGCGCCAAGCGGATTGCCGGTGTTGATCCGCGGGGAGTCCGGGACCGGGAAGGAACTCGCAGCTCGGCAATTGCATCGCCTCGGTCCAACTCCTGATGGTCCGTTCATTGTCGTCGGGGCCGCTTCTTTGCCCCCGACGATTCTCGAAGCCACTCTGTTTGGGCACGAGAAGGGAGCCTTTACCGGCGCCGATCGCGCACGACGAGGACTGCTTGCCGAAGCACATGAAGGCACTTTGTTCCTCGATGAGGTCGCTGAACTTCCGTTAGGCGTGCAGGCCAAGTTGCTGCGAGTCTTGGAAGAGCGATGCGTGCGGCCGTTGGGCTCTCACCAGAATGTACCGGCAGAGTTTCGCTTGGTCTCAGCCTCGCAGGTCGACCTCCAATCGGAGGTCCGCGCTGGACGCTTCCGCCACGATCTGTTGTACCGAGTCGATGTGTTGCATTTGACGATGCCGCCGCTGCGCGAGCGTCTCGAAGATCTGCCGCTGTTGGCGACACAGATCCTGGAACGGTTGACGCCGCAGTTCGGCGTGTTGACCCTGCAACACGAACTGCTCGAACTGTTCTCGCGATGGAGCTGGCCTGGCAATGTTCGAGAGTACGAGAACGTCCTCACACGACTGGCGCTGCGAGCCACCAAGAGCGCGATCGGTTTGGAGGCGCTGGCACTCGATCCTGAACTCTCCGCGCAGTTCGGTGGCCAGGCGGCATCACCGATGCTCGCCAACCTGGAAGCTGTCGAACGCGACGCGATTCGGCGTGCACTGGAGTTCTGCCGAGGTAATCGCGAGCGGGCCGCAAAGTTGCTGGGCGTCGGGCGCGCCACGATCTTCCGCAAGATTCGTCAGTACAACCTCGAGGAGACCGGCCGCGGGTCTGCTGCGGCGTCGTCGGCTCCCGACCCGTCTCAGCCTGAGACGTAGGCGATTCGGCGATCGCAGCGCGACTTGGAACCTAAGTCGCTGACTCTTCGACGCTTGGCCGTCAGCAGTCCCGATTGCGCGTTGATGGCACAAGCCCTGCTTAAGGATGGGCAAGAGTACAAGCGATGGGTCGCGCCGCCTCCCTCCACGCAAGCCGCGCGATTCGTCGTTCCCGTCCCGTTGGCGAGGACTGCGATCCGAGATTCCCCGGTCCCTTTCCCACCCGGATCGCGGTCTTCGCCCTTTTTTCCTACGACGAAGACTCCCTATCGCTTGGATCGACTCCGCGCCTGCGAAAGCAACGACTCCAAAGCGAGCGCCGCGTGGGCCGCCGTTTTCAGCGGCCGGCGGGCGAGGCCGATCAACGCTGATGGCTGGATCTCCCCGCTGGATCGCTGCCGCGCCAACGCAATTCCATAGCGGTATCCCAACAGGCGTTCGACCGGAGCATGATCGCCGAGCGGTGTTCTGGAGAGCGCGGCATCGATTTGCTGACCTCTCATCAGCGCCCGATGCACGGCGAGTTCGCAGCGCTTGATCCGGGTCGAGGCCTCGTGGCGAGGTAGCCACGGATCGGAGAGCGCCGACGCGCCGAGCCGTGTGAGCCCCGAATCGAACCAAGCCGCGATCACGGTGGCAATGCTGTAGTCGACGATTCGGGTCCCTGGGGCTCTCGCGTCGAGATCGGTTTCACTCAACTCCCCTCGCAGGTGCGCGGCAATGAATCGCCCTGCCTCGACCGCTGCAGCGCGGATTCCAGGTTGAGTCACCTTCACGGCGTTGGCTGCGGGCAGCCAGTTCCAGGTGCCGATCGAGCTGTCGACATCGACGAGCCGGCCCCCGCGCCGCGCGATCGTGCTTCGATTCAACAGCGCGCCCCACCGTCGAGAATCGTTGCTTGGTACGACCTCGGGGAACAGATCGACGAGCCTCACACCCGGCTTGACACGCTCACGACGCGGATCGATGCCGAGCACACCACAGGCGTGCGTCAGCAACCCGTGGAAGATCGCTTCCAGATCGAGTTCGCCGCGCTCCGGTGTATCCGCGGCCCAGCTCCGATAGGTGC
>CAZAHQ010000389.1:0-4319 GCA_964484415.1 uncultured Acidobacteriota bacterium
AGCGACACGATCCGTACTTCGAAGCGAGCGTGGGGTACACGCGACGACCGCCGCTCCTGGACAAGCTGGAATGGATCGATGGTTGGCCCGAAGCGCGCGGGCTGTGGGCCCCTACCGATTGCGCACAACAAGCACCGGCCGCACGCCCCGGCGATCTGCCCGGCGCACAAGCGAGTACACATCGTGCGGTCGACGCACCCGGAGCATTGGTGTGGCAAGACGACTTCGACGGCAACGCGATCGACCCAGCGTGGAGTTGGGTGCGCCCGCCGGCGGCGTCGAGTTACGCCGTTAGTGGTGGCGTGCTGCGCATCAACACCCAAAGCACCGATCTGTACGAAGACCAAGACAACGCCGCGGTGTTGTTGCGCGCGTTGCCTGCAGGTGAGTGGGTCGCCGAAGCGCGTGTCAACCTCACGGTGCCGGCCGAAGGGTGCTGCCAAAACTACGCGCAGGGCGGTCTCGTCATATATGGAGACGACGACAACTATCTCAAGCTGGTGCATCTGTCGTTGTGGTCGACGCGGCAAACCGAGTTCGCCAAAGAGTGGTTTCCGGTGCCTGCTGGTTGGCCCCGATACGGCGGCACCTATGCCGGCACTCCGGGCGACTGGACCTGGCTGCGTGTGGTGAAGCGACTGAACGCGGAGGAGGAGATCTACACCGCGTACTCCAGCGTCGATGGCAGCGTGTGGACGCGCGGCGGCAGTTGGACCCACAGCTTGGGCGATGGTGCGCGCCTGGGGTTGGTGTCGATGTCGCGCAGTGGCTTTGCCACCAATATCGACAGCGTGCGGGTGTGGCGCGTCGCCCCCGATGACTGCATCGACTCGCAACTCGCCGACGCGTGCGATTTCGACAGCGACGGCAGCGGCAACAACTGCGACCCGGACGATGACAACGACGATGCTCCGGACATCGGCGATTGCGCGGCGCGCGACGCCTCGCAAGGCCGCCCAGGACAAACGCCGCTCCACCTTCGCGCATCAACGGCCGGCATCGCGCAACTGAGTTGGGCACCGCTCCCCAGCGCCGATCGCTACGATCTCACACGCGGCGCGTTGTCGACACTCGCGCCCAGCGATCTTGGCGCGTGCCTCGTCGATGACCTCGCCGGCACGACCTACGATGACGCTGCAATACCAGCGGTCGGCGATGGCTGGCTCTACCTGGTGCGGGGCGAGGACGCGGGATGTGGCGGCAGCGGGAGCTGGGGCCGCGACTCCTCCGGGAACGAGCGCAGCAATCAATCGGTAGGCGTTTGTCCTTAGCGCGGGTCGCGTCCACAATCGCGGCCCCAGGTTGGCAAGGACCCGCGTAATCATCGGCTATCCAACACGAAGGCGACGCTTTGAGCGAACGACTCGACGACATCCCGGCCGCCGCTCCCGCCACGCCACGCGAGAGCGCGGTGGTGATCGTGGCGCGCCGCACTCATGCTGGGCGCGAGTTGTTGATGCATCGCCGCTCGATGAAGACCGTGTTCTTGCCGGGGCATTGGGCCTTCCCCGGCGGCCGCCTCGATGACATCGACGAACCATCGCGCGACGGTGCGCATGCGCGCTGCGCGGCACGTGAGCTGCACGAGGAGTGCGGCCTTTCCGTCGACGCCGAGTTGCTGCGACCGATTGGCCTACGCACCACACCGCCGTTTCATCCGATGCGATTTCGCACGCAGTTCTTCTTCGTCGAGCTACCGGCCGACACCACGGTCTCCGAAACGCCGGCTTCGCTCGAGGAAAGCGACGAGCAGGCGTTTGTCGATCCACGCGCCGCGCATGACGCCTGGGCGCGCGGCGAGTGGCCAATGCCGCCCGTGCTGCCGCCGCTGCTACGACAGACAATCGAGCTGCGCAACGACAGCACGCTCGAGCTGGCGCAGGCACTGACAATGGTCAACGAACTCGAAGAGCTGACGCCGCGGATCGAGTTTCTCCCGGGCGTCTGGTTGGTGCCGCAGCGAAGCGCCACGCTCCCGCCCGCCTCGCACACCAACGCATACCTGTTGGGTGGACGTCGCTTCTTGATCGTCGACCCTGGGTCGGACGACCCGTCCGAACTGGCGTTGTTGGTCGATACCGTGCAGCGCCGTCGCCGCGATGGCGATCGCGCGGAGGCGATCGTCTTGACGCATCACCATCGCGATCACGTTGCCGGCGCCCCCGCCTTGGCCGACCTGCTGCGCTTGCCAATTCGCGCGCATGCCGAAGCGGCCGCGCGCTTGACGCACCTGGACGCCGAGATCAGCAGCAATCTGCGCGAGGGAGACGAGCTCGATCTGGAGGGAATGACCGCAATCGTGCGACACACACCGGGCCACGCGGCAGGGCACATTGCGTTACACGTCCCCGAATTTCGCTTCACGTTGTGCGGTGATTTGATCAGCGGGGTTTCGACGATCGTGATCGATCCGGACGACGGCGACATGACGCAGTACCTCAAGTCGCTCTCGCGCATGGCGGCACTCGATCCGGGGCAACTGTTCCCATCGCACGGCCCGCCGCAGCGCGCGAGCGCATTGCGCGAGGCGATCGACCATCGGCTCGAACGCGAAGCGCAGATTCGTGCCGCGCGTGCCGCCGGGCACAGCAGCGTCGAATCAATCGTGAGGGCTGTCTACGGCGACACCGTCCACCACAAGCTGGCTCAACTACAAGTTCGCGCGCACTTGGCGCGATTGGATGCGTCATGAGCGACTTCGAAGACAAACGCAAACCGCACCTCGAGGCAGGGGCCGACCCGTGGCCATCACTCGACGAACGGCCGGACCGTGGCGGCGCTGTCGAGCCGATGTCGGTTGGACCTTCCCACGATGAGTCGCCGCACAGCGAGTCATCGCACATGCGCGGGCAGCAAGGGCGCGGGAAGTTCAAGCAATTTCCGCTGACGCTCACGCTGATGGCTGCGATCAGCGTGTGGTTTGTGGCGATGCTCGCCGGCGGCGTCGGCTTGCTCGATCCGAGTCTGGAAGGACTGCTGAAGTTCGGTGCGAACTATCCGCCGCTCACCACATCCGGTGAGTGGTGGCGCTTGGTGAGCTGCACCTTCGTGCATCTCGGTGTGCTGCACTTCGGCGTCAACATGTGGGCCTTGTGGAATCTGGGAAGACTCACCGAGATGCTGTTGGGTAGTCGCAGCATGGGTGTGGTCTACGCCGTGTCGGGGCTGGCGGGCAGTGTGGCCAGCACGATGATGAATCCGTTTGCGGTGGGTGGCGGCGCATCGGGCGCATTGTTCGGTTTGATGGGCGCAGTCCTCGGATTGCTGTTGGCGCGCCGTCAGGTGATGAACCCGGTCGCGGTGCGCTCGCTGCGCAACGATGTGTTCACGTTTCTATTGCTCAACGGCCTGTTGGCGATCCAAGTCAAATCGCTTGACTTGTGGGCGCATGGCGGCGGTTTTGTTGCCGGAGCGCTCGCCGGTTGGGCTGTGTTGGCCGGCCCTGTTCCCGCCGACTGGCTGCCCGCGCCGAGGCGTGCCTGGAGTGTGCTCGCGGTTTCACTGTCGCTGCTAGTGGTCGTGGCCGCCTTGTTGCCCAAGGTCCCCAACCTGTTTGCGCTGGAGGCGACGTACGGCGAGATCGGCAACAAACTCGCCGCGCGTGAGAACGAACTACGTGTGGCGCTCGATGCGGGAAAAACCCCGTTGAATGAAGCGCTGCGAGTCATCGACACCGAACTCGATCCCGGGTGGCAAGAGCTCGACGGCAAGCTCGACATCGACACGCGCGGCGACAAGCGGATGCAAGCTGCAATCGACGGCCTGCACAAGAACGTCGCCGTGCAGCGCCAGGAACTCGCCCACCTGCGTGAGTTGGTGCTACGTGCTCAGGGCGCGCGCGAGGCGCCATCGGCGGGAGATAGCGTTCAGTGACATGGCTCGACCCACTGCTCAGCGCGTTGTCCCGACAGTTCGGGCACGCCGGATTTCGCGCCGGGCAGCGCGAGATCGTCGACGCGATGCTGGCCGATCGCGATGTCGTGGCGGTGATGCCGACCGGGGCAGGGAAGTCGCTGTGCTACCAATTGCCGGCCACGCTGCACGCCAAGACCACGCTGGTGGTGTCGCCGTTGATCGCTCTGATGAAAGACCAAGTCGATGCGTTGCGCGCCCGCGGCGTCGAAGCGGCGGCGGTGCATTCGATGCAGACAACCGCCGAGCGGCAGGCGGCCGAGCGCGCCTTCGATGCCGGCCGCTTGAAACTGTTGTACGTGGCACCCGAGCGTTTGGCGCTGGACTCCTTTCGTGAGCGATTGCAGCGCGCGAAGATCGCACGGCTGGTGGTTGATGAAGCGCATTGCATCAGTCAATGGGGCCAC
>CAZAHQ010000390.1:0-4316 GCA_964484415.1 uncultured Acidobacteriota bacterium
GTTGCTGGAGACGAGCGTCGAGCAGGAGATTGCCCCCTTTGTTTTGGAGATGTCGCCACGTGCACAGTCAAGAGCCCGTGAACTGGCTCGCGTTCGCCTGCTCCGTCAACGATTCGAGCTGCCGGATCTGTCGTTGTTGCCGTTGTTTGGAGGCGAGGTCCCGCTTTAGGAACTCCGTGCTGTCCGATTGCTCGACAGTGGTGCGACTGTCGCCACACTGGTCGCATGAAGCTGTTGACCGACTCCCGCGCGACCCTCCAACTGTTGGTTGCCTCGTGCGCATGTTGGATAGGTGCCGCGATTGCGCTTGCCCTGCGCCAGGCTGATGCTGAACCGCTTGCACTGATTGCCCTGCTCTCTCTCTGGAAAGCGACGCGCCAGTCGCGGCGGCAACAGGGGTGGTTGTGCATTGCCATCGCGTGCAGCGTTGCCGCCTGGTCGTGTCATGTCTCGACGAGCGGACACAGCGAGTCAGCGATCGATAACCCTGTGAGGGCGAGGCTGCTCAGTGCTCAGTCCGAGAGGGCTCAAACGCGACTGACCCTGCTGCGCCCCGACGGTGAACGCTGCACCGTCGCTGTACCGACGACCAGCGTGGACCGTTTGGATCGTCCCCCTGCGGGGGCCGTGCCCGGGGCTTTTCTCGAGGTCCCGTTGCGGCCGGACGAGTTGGAGCGTGGGCGACTCGAAGCAGTCTCGTCAAGCGCTATCGATGTGGTCGAAGCGCCGCGCGGCGCCTGGTTTCTGTTTCACGCCATCCAATCACTGCGCCATCGGTTTGCACAACGCGCGGAGCGGCGACTCTGTGGCCAAGCGAGCGGCAATCGTGACGCTGGAGCGTTGCTCCTTGCACTGGTCGCCGGAATCGATCGATTCATCACCGTCGCGGACTGGGAAGATCTTCGCGCATCGGGGCTGGCGCACGTAGCCGTTGCCTCTGGCGCCCAAGTTGCGATCGTCGCGACCGCAGCGACACTGCTGCTGGTGCCATGGTTCGGCCGGCACCATCCACTGCGCCGTAACGTGATGTTGTTCTCCGTGGCGGCCGCCTGCGTTTTCCTGTTGCCCTTCGAGCCGCCCATCTTGAGAGCCGGATTGGCTTTGGGTTGGATGGTGTTATCGCGAGTCTGCGGCCGGGGCGTCAGCGCACTGGGCGCGTTGGCCTTCGCCGTGCTCGCACTGCTGTGTCATGAACCATCGTTAGGCTCATCTCTCTCTTTCTCGCTAACCGTCGGTGCGACCCTCGCGCTGATTGTTGCGGGCTCGACGACCAACCGGATGCGGTGGTTAGCATTGCTACTCGCACCGATGTCGGTAACGCAACCCTTGATCGTCGCCGTGTTCGGTAGGATCGCGCCATGGGGAGTGATTGCCAATCTCGCGATAGTACCTGCGACCGTAACCGCGGTTGTGGGCGGATGGTTGGTGTTGTTGTGGCCGCAGCAACTGTGGGGCCTGCACGCGTTGAGAACACTCTCAGAGTTCTCGGCCTGGTGGATTCTTGCCGTCTCGCGCGAGATCGCCTGTTGGCCCTGGTCGGGAAGACTCGTCGCGCCGACAAGCACCCTGTGGCTGATCGGCTCGCTGGGAACGGCAGCCGCATGGTGGCTCGGCTCGAGGAGGTGGTGCGCTCTAGGCTTTAGTGGTTGGCTCGCGCTGGCCGTGTGGCCCTGTGTGAGCCTCACGAGTGGCAAGACGCCGAGTCTGGATGTCATCGATGTGGGTCAAGGACAGTCCGTATTGCTTTCGGATTCGCGTTACTCAATGTTGATCGACGCTGGACCGGGATCTTGGCGAGGGGCCTCTCGAAACCTGATGGAGCGTCTGCGCGATCGCGGGGTGCAGCGACTGACACGGCTCGTCGTCACGCACGCCGACAGTGATCACATCGGGGGGATGCGCGATCTGCTGGCTGCCACGCCGCCGCTTTCCCTGGCCATACCCGAAGGCGCCATCGACTCACCGCGGCTTCGCGCCCTGATCGCTGCGGCGGCGTCACGCGGCATCCCGCTCCAACCGATCGCTACCGGTGATGTGTGGCGTGACGGCGTGTTCGGAGCGGAAGTGTTGTACCCACCTCCCGGGCAACGCGGAGACAGCAATGATTCCAGTGCCGTTCTTCGGATCACCGTCGGCTCATTCGAAGCGCTCACAATGGGGGATGCCGGTGAGGCGGTGGAGCAGGAGTTGCAGCGTCGCGCGCAGCTCGAATCGGTGCCGGTGCTAATCGTCGGTCATCACGGCTCACGGTCCGCGACGTCCAGCGAATTCCTTCGCACGGTGAGTGCTCGCGTTGCGGCGATCTCCTGCGGGGCCGGCAATCGATTTGGGCATCCACACCAGCAAACGCTAGCGAACCTGCGACAGATGCAGGTTCGGACCTTCGTCACCGCCAGGCATGGAACGATCTCATTCCTGGTCGCGAACCACCGCTTGCAGATTCGCTTGATCTCGTCACGGGTCCGAAAACACGATTGGGTGTGGCATGAAGCAGGCCACCAAGATCAAGGCCGCAAGCGCGGCAAGCACGACGCGCGGCCACCCGAGCTGGTCCGACTCATCGAGTAATGACGGGTGCCTGCGCCCCCATACCACGACCACAACGGCCCAGATCAGCCAGACCGACGGCGTTCCCCAGTGAATCATCGAGGTGCCTACCAACCCGAGCAGGAACGCCGCTGAAAGAGCGCCGATTCCGCGATGAAGGTTGGGCGCCAGGCTATAGACGATGTGACCTCCATCGAGTTGTCCGGCAGGGATCAGGTTCATCGATGTCGCCAGCAATCCAACCCATCCGGCCATGAACAGCGGATGCAGTGGCGCACCGATTCCAAGATCAGGTCGAAGCCAGTGCTTCAGCAGGCATGTGAGCAACGAGTCTCCCCACAATTCACCCGGCAGTGGTCCCGCGACCGCAGCGTTCTGCGGGGACGCGACTACCCCCCAAATCACGAGCGCAAGTGCAACAACGGTTCCTGCCAAAGGACCCGCGACACCGATATCGAAAAGGGCTCGACGACTGGGGATGCGCGATCGGATGACGATGACGGCACCCAACGTCCCGAGGTGCATCGGGGGCGGAGCGGGGATAAAGAAAGGCCAGGTGCAAGACACACCGTGGTAGCGGCACGCAAGAAAGTGTCCCATTTCGTGCGTGACGAAGAACACTGTGACACCGATCGCATACGGCAGGCCGGAACCAAGTACAGAAAACAGCAGCTCCCACGCGTCTGCAACGCGGCCCAGCGACAGCAGGTCAATGCCGAGCAGCGGAGTGGATGGATCGTACGCCCCGAAACTCCATGCGCCGAACAGCGTAGCGCTGCTCAAGGCCATCGCCGCCAGCACGAAATGAATCCACAGTGACGTCGGGATACGGGTCAGTCTGAGATTGGACACGGCGCAGAGTTCGCGCGATCAGTCGTTGAGATTGCGCAGGTCTTTTCCAGGCTTGAATCGGACGGTCCGACCGGGAGGGATCTTGACCTCGAGGCCGGTGCGCGGATTGCGCCCCACCCCGCGCTTGCGCGGCTTGACTTGAAAGACGCCGAAACCTCGAAACTCGATCCGCTCGCCATGAACCATGGCATCGCGCAGTGCGTCGATCATGGCCTCGACTGCTTTGACGGCGAGCGACCGACGTAACTTGGCTTCCTCGGCCACCCGATTGACGATGTCTGCCTTGACCATCGAGTCCTAGTACCTCCCGAAAAAGCGACGTTGATTAGACGGCGAAGTCTACGGCAGGCATCTGGGGTGGTCAAGGTAACTGTTTGGGACAAAAGCGGTTATCCGTTCTTTCGGTGGCGTGTTACCTCACCTCAAGGTAGTCTCCACACCCCCCTGGAGTTACCCATGTCTTCCGCCCGAAACACCGACTCCAAGTCAAAAACGACGCGACCACCCGTGATTGCCTTGGTCGGGCGCCCCAACGTTGGAAAGTCGAGCCTGTTTAACCGGCTTCTTCGACGTCGCGACGCGATCGTGCTGGACCGCCCCGGTGTGACCCGAGATCGCCTCGAGCGCCGGACCAGGCTGCAGCGACGAACCGTCATGTTGCAGGACACCGGCGGGATCCTCCCGGATTGCACCGAGGAGTTGTTCGAGCAAGTCACGAGACAGGCACTGCAAGCGATCAAGGAAGCAGACCTCGTCCTGATGCTTGTCGATGCCCGAGCAGGCGTGGTTTCACTCGACGAACGAGTGGCCGATTATCTGCGAACCGCCCGACAGCCCGTTGTACTGGTGATGAACAAGTGCGACACGGTTTCCTCCGAGACGATCGCAGCCGACGGTTGGCGTCTCGGGCTCGGTGA
>CAZAHQ010000391.1:0-4310 GCA_964484415.1 uncultured Acidobacteriota bacterium
ACGTCGCAACGCTGCAGCACCGCCTCGCCTACTTTCAAGCGCAATTCGTCCAGTCGCATCGGCGCGTGTCCACCCAACGCGATCACGACGGTGACCCGCTCGGAGGGAATTCCGGCCGCAGCCAGTAGATCTAGGAGCGCTTCCAACGCGGGGGCCGCATCGGCTGGTCGCGTGATGTCTTCGACCGCAATCGCGGCCGAATGCGCACCGCGCGCCATTTCGCTCAGCGGCGGGATTCCGATCGGATGGGAGAGGGCCTCGCCCAAGGAAGGGCCACGTTCGCGATCGTTGATGTCACAAACATCGACCTGCCATCCGGGCGGCAGCGGCAACGTGACGGTGCGCTCTTCGAACCACGCGCTCCAGCGCAGTTTCACGGCACTCATGAGTGCACCGTTTGTGGTCGAGGGGCGTCGGCCGCGGTCGTTCGTGGGCGTAGCCGCGCCGGTTGTCCGGTGAGCTTGGCAAACTCGATCAGAAGTCGATCGGCGAGGTCGGCGCGCTGATATCGCTCGAGGATGTAGTTTTGACCTCGTTGGCCCATCGCATCGCGCTCGCTGGGAGACAGTGCTGCCATGCGACGGATCGCGGCCGCGAGTTCCTGCGGCTGTTCGGGCCGCACGGTGATGCCGCACCTGGCGTCATCGACCAGCGTCTTCATCTCCCCTTCGGCAGCTACGATCACCGGGCGGCCGGCCGCCAGGTAGTCGAAGATCTTGTTGGCCAGCACCATCCGCTGAAACGGATGCGCCCAGGTCACCACCACGCTCGCGCCCGCGCTGCGGATCGCGTCGAAGGCGGCTTGCTTGGGGATCGCGCCCTCGAACCGGCAGCGGCTCAGCCCCTCCTGCTGCGCGCGATTCACCAGCGCTTCGCGCTCATCACCATCGCCGATGAAACGGAAGTGAATCGACGGATCGTCCTGCACCGAACGAGCGGCATCGAGAACTTGCCCCAATCCGTTCCACTTCCCATGCGCACCGCAATAGACGATCTCGAAGTCGCCGGTTTCTCGGCGTGGTGCCGTTCCGCGACGCGCCGCTTCGACCATCCAATCGTCGACGCCATTGGGTACGAACAGCAGCTTCTCGCGCGCTTGCCCTTCGGTGTGGAGTCCGTCGGCAATCCCTTGCGTGACCGCCACGCAGCGCGCCGCACTGTCGTAGAAGTAGCGCGCGAGCGCCGAAGCGAGGCGCGTCCCCAGGCTATCCGGCCGCAGGATCCCGGCCACGACCGCCGATTGCGGCCACAGATCGCGAACCTCGAACACAAAAGGGACGTTACGCCAGTGTGACGTCACCACACCCGGTAGTCCGACCAAGAGCGGCGTCGTCGATGCATAGACCAGATCGGGCCGGCCGCCCCTGAATAGTCCGACGAGTGCAGCCGAGGCTGCATAGCTTCCGAAGTTGAGCAGGCGCTTCTTGAAACTGCCGCGGATTCCTGCGTACGACCAAACTCGCAGCAAGCGGATACCGTCGACGTCTTCTTCCACGACTAGCTTGCCGCGATAGCGATCGGGTACGGAGAGCGTTTTGTGGTTCACGGCGCCGGTGACGACCGTCACCTCGTGCCCGGCTTGAGTCCAGGCCCGCGCAAACTGGTACGGCCGCGATCCGCCCGGTTCATGCGGCAGGTTGAAATACTGCACGAAATACAGAATGCGCATCGTCGTGTCAGCTCAGTCGAACGATCTGGGCATCGCCCGGTTCGAGCGTACCGCCGATTTCACGGCGTGCAGCCTCGAGAAACCTGCGAAACGGCCCCTCGCGATTATCGACGTCGTTATAAGCAAGAAACGGTCGGCCGGCTGCCCCGGCAGCGACGGTCGCTGGCAGCAGCGTTTCGCGCGCGGCCGCGGCGTCGAGCGTGACCGGGTTTCGTGCTGCCAGCGTCACACCGGGCCGGGCCGACAGACTGCGGTCCGTGCGCGATCCCCACCCGATCCACTCCGCGGTGACGACGTGCAGATCGGGCATTCGCACCGTGCGCATCCAATGTCCGAGCGCCCCACCTGTGTGATGAAAATCGAGTGCTGCGTCCTCGGGGAGCAGAGAGTGCGCGAGCCGACGAATCGGTGACGCTTGTCTATCCGCCCAGCGCCACGCGCTGTGCGAGCGTTTCATTCCGATGTAGTGCGTGTTGTAGTAACCCTCCGGCTCCGTACCGTGAAAGCCGCATGTCATGTCGACCAGGCCCATGTGGTTCTTGACCGCCGCCGTCACGCCGCCGTAACGGCTGTGATGGTTGATCGACGAAACGTTGATCAGCCGCAACGCACGACCGCTCGGTTTACCACTTTGGAAGACCCCATCTTTGAGATCGATCAAATCGCCGCTGACAGGGGAGGTGAACACCGGCCAAGTCATTGCGCACTTGTTGCCACCATCGGTGACGTGACAGTCATCGAGCTGCCAGCGATAACCATCACCGCTGCCCGGTGCATGGACTCTCGTTCCCCAGCCGGCGTCGAACTGCCATGGGTTTGGATTCGGGCCGGCGTCGTGCCAATGCACCTTTCCAACGCGAGCGACGCCGCGTGCTCGAAAATGTGCGATGACACCGTTGAGGTTGACCTCTCCGTTGGGCGTCACGGTAGTCCAGCCGCGCGAGTCATCCTCACGGCAATGATGGTTGTCGGCGACGATCACCTCGCCCGCGAAACCTCCCTGGCGCGACACGATCGACTCGATCAACGCCACCAAAACATCCGTGTTGGTCATCCCTTGTGCATACCACTGCGAGTTTGGTTTGATCACGACGACATCGTCCTTGCCGATCAACGACTCGGCGCCACCCCACGCATCGAGTGTCGCCTGGGCATTGCGCTCGGGTGATCCGGTCTTGGCCAGCGTGATCCGGTTTGCAATCTCAGAACTGGTCGGCAGCGACCCGTCGCCGCACGCCTTCCAGACGTTGCCGACACCGTCGCCGCCCTGAGCGGTAGCCACCGCGGTCAGCCCGGTAAACGCCAAGAGTCGGCGTCGATTCGAAGCTCGCGCGCGCGGTCGCATGACGATCCTGCCGAGACCTCAAACCTTGGCATGGGCACGCTTGCGCGTGACGAACGCCTCGATCCGGCCGAGGCTTCCCAGGTTCTCGAGCGTGATTTCGTCGTTGCCGACCTTGATCGTGTACTTGTCTTCGAGAAACGCGACGAGCTCGAGCACGCCCGTGGAGTCGATCACACCGCTCTCGATGAACGATGTGTCCGCACTCAACGGCTCTCCCTCGTAAAAGAAGTTGTCGCGAATGAACTGCTCGACCTCTTGCTGAATCGTCACCATTGCCTCCGTAGTATCACGTTGCGCTGACCGTCGTGCCCCCGACGTTTCTCTCGGGGAAAAGCTCTGGATCGTAGTCGCTCGCCGCGGCCGGGCGCGACCACGCGTGGGCCAGCACCTGTGCCGAGAGCATGCCGATGAACGCCATGTTCTCGCGTTCTCCTAGTGCTCCGCTAGCCAAGGCCTTGTCGCGAATCGTCTGGGCCCGCACCGGATCGAACAGACCGTGCTTGGCGACAGCTTCGCGGCTTAGCATTTCGATCGCCAGGTCGCGGCCGAACCCGCTGCAGAACGAACGCACATTGGGCGCCGTATACGGACGCTTGCGGCGCCACAAGACTTCAGGTGGAACGACATCGGCCACGGCTCGGCGCAGCAGGTGTTTTTCCTGTAGCCCCAACATTTTCAAGCTCGGCGCCAGCCGTTGTCCGAACTCGACGACGCGGTAGTCGAGGAACGGATAGCGGCCTTCCACGCCGTGACCGAGGCTCATGCGATCGCCCTGCGAAGCCAACAGATGTCCGGCCAGGAAGATCTTGAACTCCAGATACTCGGCGCGCGCCAGCGGCGAGCGTCCGGTCAGAGCCGTGCTGAACTCGCTGAGCACTTCCTTGGTCGGGTCGTAGCCCTGCAGCGCGCCACGCAACATCTCGCCGTAGAAAGCCCGGTTTCTTGCACCGTTTCTCCACGTCGGCCGGTGACTGAAACCGAGGTCCTCGACGTCGTCGATCCCCTCGCGAAAGAACGCTTCGAAGAAAGCGCCGGCGCGATCCTGCGATCCGACGGCGAACGGGTACAGTCCGCGCAGCAGCGCGGGGCGCAGCCGTGACTCGGGACGGCGCGACCACCAAGCGCGGATCTTGGTCTCTTTGAAGATGTCGTAGCCACCGAAGACTTCGTCTGCCCCTTCGCCCGTGAGCACCACCTTGATGCCGCTCTTGCGAACCAACCCGGCCAGCAAGTAAAGCGGTACCGGCGCGGTGCGCATCAGCGGCTTTTCGGCCAGCGCAACCACGCTCGGAAACG
>CAZAHQ010000392.1:0-4308 GCA_964484415.1 uncultured Acidobacteriota bacterium
GGCACCGCGCAGATCGGCGTCGTCAAGGCGCAGTGTGATCGTATCGGAGCAGTTGTAGACACTACGATCCGATGTGAATGCGCCCGAGCAGGGCAGCGCCGAAGCGCTAACGCAACTGCTCCCCGGCCCCATGCACGCACCGCTTACGCCGATCGGCTGGACGACGTAGTGGTACGGGCGCTCGTTGGCCACGTCGCCATCTGTGAAACTGGTACCGGCGACTGTGCCGATCACCGCCTTACCCAAATCGCAACCGGCGAACCCTTCGGCGCGCATCACGCGGTAACTCGTTGCGCCGGGAACTGCCGACCATGTCAGGCCGATCTGATTGTTGTTGCTACTCGATGCTGTCACGACCGGCGCCGTCGTCGGGCCGCCCACACAACCGCTGTTCAAAGGAGTGGGTGTCGGGCAAGCGATTCCGTGTCGATCGAACGCTGCGTGGATCGCCGTCATGTGCGGCGTGCCGTTGTTGAGATTGCCGTCGTCGTCGTCGGCGGCGAGCCAGAGCGGGTAAGCGTTGGTCGCACCGCAACCGTCGGAGGTGCCGCCGCAGGTGCAGGCATGCCATGAACCGATGCTTCCGCTCCCTTGAAAGAAGATCTTCGAGCCGAGGTTAAACGCATCCTCGCGAGTCATGTTGAATGGCGCGGCTTGCAGGTCGCGCGCAACGAGATCCCAGGCCGCTTGCCGACTCGGCGCGGCGGCGCAGTGCACTTGCCGGCCACATGGTCCAGGGCCGGTCGAACAATGCGTGCAAGAAAATCCGAGCGCAGTGGCCGGCGTGTTGGCCACATGCCCGGCCCAGTCAGCATCACGTACACCAGAACAATTGGTATCGCAGTAGGAACCGACCTGCGACTCGTTCTGGTTGAAGCCGGTGCCGTCCGCGGTCCGGCCGCAACCCTTGTCGGTAGTCCAGAAGAATCCATACGCCACACAGGAAGCCCGCAGGCGATAGATCGACGCGATATCGGCATAGGCTTCGCTCGACTTGCTGAGAGCGCCGCCGCTGTCGTTGTCGTCGAGTGCATGCCCCCATTCGTGGTCGAAGATCGCGGCAATTTCTCCTGTATTGCGACACCCGCCGCCAGAGCGGTAGAAGTTGATCGTACCGTCGGCGGTCGAGTAGAACGCGTTACAGGTGTTGAGAATATTCATGTTGGAAGTGATCTGTCGGCTGAGCCACAGGTTGTTGGGGAGCCAGCCTCGAGCCACCTCGATCAGTTTGTTGAGCTCGTAGAAGCCGGATCGAGACGCAGCAGTATTGCCTGCCGAGGATCGCCCGGAAACACAGTCGTGTTGCCCGTTCGAGCCCGCCAGGTCGAGCGCTCCTACCGCGCTCGATTCGTTCAAGGGTCCACAGTTGTCGAACATCCGAACGTACTTGCCGTTGAGCGTTGTCGCGACTGTTCCGCCGTTGTAGTCGAACACACCTCCCGAGTTGGTGAAATCGTTCGGCGCAGGGAGTCCGGTATTGGCAAACGGCATCGGTTCGCCCGACTGCATCAACCCGCAGGTCGCGTTGGTGGGGCAGATCTCGGTGCTTGTCAACGGATAGACACCGCCCTTGAGTTCCTGCCCGTCGTAGTGATTGGTGTCTTGAAACGAGAGCACGACACCGCTGTGGGCGTCGACGAGAACCTGCCAGTTCTCCACGTCTGAGTCGCGCCGGAACCCGAACGCCCACACAAGGTAGTGGCCGTATCCTTTGCCGATCGGTCCGACGAACGACTCTCCCGCTTCGAACTGTTGAGGTGCAAACGGCACGATCTCGAGCGTCGGCTCCTGCCAGAGTTGGTCTGCAGGCGAGCGCCCCCCGACGAATGTGAAACCGATGTCGACGGCTTGAGCGGCCGAGATCGACGGCACCGTCGGGACGTTCACCTGTCCCCAGGTCTCGGTGCCCAAGAGAACCAGATTGCCGTGGCTGATCGTTGCCGAAAGCTGCGCATATCGAACAGGCACACCGTTCCTTTGTTGTGGAATACGGATCTGCCAAAGGTCGGGAGAGATCTCGGACGCTATCGCCTCGCCGAGTTGCGCGGCGTCCAGGCCCAGTGCCTCGTGGTGTGTCGTCACGAATCGTGTGACGAGTTCACCGACCAGCGAGGCGTCAACCCTCTTCACGGCATGACCAAGACTGAGCTGCAGCCCATCGAGCGTGACCGTATTTCCCACGCCGTGACCAGGGATCAGCGGGATCGCGGCCATGATGTTGCTCACAGAACCGGAGCGCGGATCGAAATATGTCTGCGCTTGTGGACCGCTCACCGCCATCAGGCGGTCCCATGCGGCACGACGAGCTGCCAAGTGAGACTGCATCGTGCTTGCCGGCCGGTGGCTCGAGTTAAGGGTCAGCTCGGGCCGGAAAAACTGCCGCGAGGCGAGTGGCGTTTTTGTTGCGGGCTCGGGCTCGAGTGCTAGCACCGGGTTGGTTGCGAGCGCGGCGCAAACGAGGACTGCAGTCACCACGATCGACCGGAGGTGAATCTGTCTCATCACTAGGACTCCCTTGCCCGGCGGGCTTCGGTGCAAACTCCACCGCAGACCAAAGAGGAGCCTGGGATCCGATTGATACAGATCAAGCTGGCTTTTTGTTAAAGAATTTCCACATTTCCATGTCAGAGAGGTCAACCGTCCCCCTGGAGCGAAGCGCAAACTCCCCGCTCCTCTCGGCACGCATCAACACCCCGAGGCTGCGAGCCCCTCACCGACGCGGGACCGCGTCTCCGAACCCGGGTCTGGCGCACTCACACCGGCCGTTTCGCGAGCCATGCGATCATGCGCATCATGAGGTGACCGTTGACCGCACCCGCCACGATCCAAAAGCCTGTCCCTGCAGCCTGGGTTCGCTGGGCGGTACTGCTCTTCACGAGCCTGGCGCTGTTCGGCAACTACTACATCTACGACTCGATCGCGCCGGTCGCGAGCCTGCTCGCCGATACGCTCGGCTTCCAAGATACGCAGATCGGAACGCTCAACGCGATCTACAGTTTCCCCAACATCGTCATGGTGCTGATTGGCGGTGTGATCGTCGATCGAATCGGCACGCGAAAGGCGACGCTGTACTTCACCGCGATCTGCCTGGTGGGCGCCATCCTCACGGCGTCCACGAACTCGTTCGCGGTGATGGCGTTGGGGCGATTGGTCTTCGGGCTCGGCGCCGAGTCGATGATCGTGGCCATCACCGCGGCGCTGGGGCAGTGGTTCAAGGGTAAGCAGTTGGCTTTTGCGTTTGGCTTGAACGTCAGCTTGGCACGTGCCGGTTCGTACGCCGCCGATCTCTCTCCCACGTGGGCCAAACCGATCTATGACTCCGGTTGGCGCGCCGCACTGTTGCTCGCCGTCGGCTTCGCTGTGCTCTCGTTGGCCTGCGCTGCGGCGTACTGGTTGCTCGAACGCGACGCCGAACAGCGCTATCACCTCGAGCGGCCGGCGCCGTCGGACAAGATCGTGTGGTCCGACCTCTACCGCTTCGATCGCTCGTATTGGTACATCGTTGGTTTGTGCGTGACGTTCTACTCGGTGATCCTGCCGTTTCGCAGCACATTCGCGATCAAGTACTTTCAAGACGCGCACGGGCTCTCGCTCGAAAAGGCGGGCGAGCTCAACAGCTATGTTTTCTTGGCTGCGATCTTTGCAACCCCTCTATTCGGCTTGATCGTCGATCGGGTGGGGCGTCGTAGCCTGTTCATGTTGATCGGTTCGCTGATTCTGTTGCCGGCTTTCTTGCTCTTGGCATACAGCCATGCCGAGCTGTGGGTCTCCAACACGCTGCTGGGTATCTCGTTCTCGCTGGTTCCCGCCGTGCTGTGGCCATGCGTACCCTATCTGGTAGAAGAGCAGCGCCTTGGCACCGCCTACGGCTTGATGACGATGCTGCAGAACATCGGCCTCACCATCTGCAACTTCGGCGCAGGAGTGCTCAACGACATGGCCAAGGCCGGTGCCGACAATCCACACGGGTACCTGCCGATGCTGTGGGGGTTCGCGGTGCTGAGCCTGGCAGGGCTCGTATTTGCGACCTTGCTCCGACTCCGCGAGACTGGTCCCCACGGCCACGGCCTAGAAACGATCACCGACCATGGATCGTAGCGGCGTCGGGCCATTGGAGAAGCGAATGAAGCAACGATCGATTCTGTCCTTCGGAATTCTCGCCGCACTCTACGTGTCGACGGTTCAAGCTGGCGAGTTGTACGGCTCGGTAAGCGAAGGGTCGGCCAAGCTGGGCGCGGGGGTTGTCGTCGAGGTTACGTGCGGCGGCAAAGCTGCGGTTTCCACGCAGACGGACAAAAGTGGCAGTTA
>CAZAHQ010000393.1:0-4304 GCA_964484415.1 uncultured Acidobacteriota bacterium
CAGGTGATGTGCCGAAGCTGCTGAACTACCTGGCCGAGCGACTGAGAAGGGCTTTCCCGAACTTCACACCCGACCAGGTAAAGCCCAATACCTACAGCGTAACGGTCTCATTCAAAGGTTCAGGGCTGGATGTCGATGTCGTCCCGATTCTTTACTCAGGGAATCCGGACTGGTACGGAAACCTCGTCAGCCAGGAAGACGGCTCCTTCCTGGAAACCTGCATTCCCCGGCATCTCGAATTCATCCGCAAGCGCAAGCAGGCTCACGATGCGGACTTCGCGCAGGTCGTGCGGCTGATCAAATTCTGGGCCGCACGACTCAAGCGTGAACAGGAAGGATTCCGCCTCAAGTCATTCATGATCGAACTGATATTGGCCCACCTTGCTGATACCGGCCAAGACCTCTCGGACTACCCAGAGGCCTTGCAGACATTCTTCACCTACGTGGCCGAAAGCAACCTGCGACAGCTGATTGTCTTTGCGGACTACTATGACGCCTCTACCGTCGGCTCGTGCAAGGACGCCGTCAATATCATCGATCCCGTCAATGCAAAGAACAACGTGTGCAAGCTGTACACGACCGGTCACGCGGACGCGATCGTCGATGCCGCCATTGATGCCGGCGATGCGATCGACGCGGCCCTTCACGCGCCGACAAAGCAAGACACGGTTCGCTATTGGCAAAGGGTCTTTGGCCCCGCATTCCAGGTATAGATAGCCATGAGCTACAGCTTCACTGCCTCAGAAACCAATTCCTTCACCGTGACGCATGCTCGGCACATCGCGGCCAAGGTCGCGACGGATCTGAAGCGCCTGCAGCGCTTCTACGGATCGCCCACCGACGACGCCATAAACGCCTACGAAGCCGAAATAACAACGCTGATCAAAGAGAAGGCTGTTAGCTCGGTGACATACGGGTTCAAGCGCGACGGGAAATGGATCGAGCCCGCCCTGCGTTACACGGCACAGGAACTGTCAGGCGCAACCGGATCTGATGATGACCCCGGACGCGTTCGGCCGGGACGGAGCATCGAGGGAGCGGTCTTCCACAGCTATCTGACATACACCGACAGCTGGAACAAACTTACCGAATCGCAGCGCGAGGCAATTCGCAAGACTTTGCCATTCACGCGCACTGGAGCCGCGGAGCCGGGCATCGATGGGTACCTGGACCAAGACCGGACGTATTCCTCAGGTGGCCGCGCACTGAGCCGAGCCAGCGTGAGGAGTCTAGGATGAACAGCCGACCAACCCTGGACGAACTTTTCGAGAGCCGAGTCTGCTATCCAGATCCCGACGCCCAAGAAAGGCTGGGACTACTAGTCGGCTTAGATGACCACAAGAGGCGCCTGACAAAAGTACTGTCTCTCCTCGTCAACCCAGCTGGACTTGAAGTGTGGGCCAAGAAACACCACCCCGGGGCCGCCAATGCACTTAAGGCACTGCTACGGCGGCCGCCGTTGGTCGTGCTATCGGGTGATGTGGGTTCCGGGAAATCGGCACTTGCTGAGTCAATTGGCGACGCCGTCGCTCGCCAGGAGAACATCGCCATCACCCTACTCCCCCTGAGCCTATCAACGCGGGGCCAGGGAAGGGTTGGCGAGATGACCCAGCTGATTTCCTCAGCTTTCGACTACACGATCGCCGAAGCGACCAAACTTAAGGCTTCCAATGGAAAATCCCGCGGCGCCGTCATCCTGTTGGTCGACGAAGCCGATGCCCTCGCTCAATCCCGAGAAGCCGCCCAGATGCATCACGAGGATCGCGCCGGCGTAAATGCCTTCATACGTGGCATAGATCGCTTGGGTAATGGCCGTCTTCCTGCTGCGGTCATCATGTGCACCAACCGCCTCGGCGCGCTCGACCCGGCAGTCAAGCGCCGCGCTGCCGACATCCTCGTATTCCAGAGACCCGACGAAGCACAGCGACGCGCCGTGATATCGGAACCATTGCGGCACCTGGGCTTCACCAACACGCACATTGACAGGCTCGTTGCGTGCACCGGTGCGCGCGGCGAGCGTGAATATGGATTCACATTCTCCGATCTCACGCAGCGCTTACTGCCGGCAATAGTTCTCGACGCTTACCCGGATCAATCCGTGAGTCCCGCGCGAGCACTGGAGGTCGCGACATCACTCGTCCCGACCCCGCCGTTTCAGGAGCACGCATCATGAGCACCTGGTCGCTATCCCAAGTCCTGGCTGGTCTACACGACAATATTCACCAACGCCTGGAAACTGCCCGCAAGACGTTCGGGCATCCCGGAACGAAAGGCGACGCGACCGAAGCCGTCTGGCTAGAACTACTGAACTCCTATCTGCCAAAGCGGTACGAGGCTGCGAACGCGCACGTCGTCGACAGTCTCGGCTGCTTTAGCGATCAGATAGATGCCGTAGTCTTCGATCGGCAGTATTCGCCCTTCATATTCAAATTTGAGGGGGCCACCATAGTTCCTGCCGAAAGCGTCTATGCCGTCTTTGAAGCCAAGCAGAGCATTAACGCCTCCCATGTGGAATACGCGAAATCCAAGGTTGAAAGCGTACGACGACTGCACCGCACGAGCCTTCCGATTCCACATGCCGGTGGCACATTCCCCCCAAAACCCTTAATTCCGATCCTCGGCGGCATACTTACGTTCGAAAGCGACTGGAGTCCACCGCTCGGCGATGCGCTACGCAGCGCGCTCGCCACTACGGAACCATTGAAGCAGCTAGACATCGGCTGCGTCGCCGCGCACGGCTATTTCGTAATGGAACGAGATGGATCCGTCCACGATGTCTATGCAGGCGGCAAGTCTGCCACGGCCTTTCTACTTAAACTCATCGCCACTTTGCAGTTCAGTGGCACCGTTCCAATGATTGACGTTCAGTCTTACGCGCAATGGTTGTCGAAGTAGACTCATTGAGCCGAGTACGCGACGCGGTCGACGTCGAGCGTACCCTGCGTCGCATACTCGCCGAGATCGAGCCCACGCGCGCACAGAAGGAGGGTGCACAGAGAAGCCACAAGCACCTCCGGGCATTGCTGGATTCCGGTCAGATCGGATCGCGAATCCACGGCAGCTACCTGAGCGGAAGCTACGCTCGTGACACTGCAATACGACCCCTCGACGACGTGGACATCATCTTTGAAATCGAACCGTCCGGTTGGACCTCGGGCCTCTTTCGAACCCTGCCAACGCCGGACCGGGTTCTCCAGTCATTCGCAACGGCCATTCGTCGTCGGTATCCGAGTACTTCCGTATACAGCCAACGCAGATCAGTTCGGCTGAATTTGAATCACCTTGATATTGACGTTGTACCCGCGATACCCGATATGTCGGATCCCGGCCTCATTCTTGTGCCGGACCGCAACTCTGACAGTTGGATCAAGTCCTCTCCCCAGCGTCATTCCGAAATCGCATCGCGGGTCAATAGCCAGCGCGATGGTCGGTTCAAACCCTTGGTCAAACTGGCGAAGTTCTGGAACTCCAACCTTTCTGGCACAACCCGCTGCAAGTCGTTCACCATCGAGACGCTTGCAACACGAATCTTCTCGACCATCCCGTTCGACGGACTGGGCGAGGGTCTTCTGCTCTTCTGGGATTTTCTGGCCGCCCAGTTCGATGAGCCGTCGATCGTGCGATGGCCACAGACATTTGGCATGTCTTTCGACTGGCTTTCCATCTCAGTTCCAGACGCTGCTGGGATCGGGTCAAATACCGCCGCTTACATGACTTATTCACACGCACGATCAATTGCCGCAGCCGCTCGCATCAGCCGAGACAGACTTTTAGCTTCGTCTAGCGCTCGCACCGATGACAGCTGCGAGAGGCACATCCTGCGGTCACTCCGGGCTTTGTGATTGCTATACGCCAAAGGTCTGCTCGTTACCGCGACCGTTCATGAAGGCGCTCCGCTATTCGAACCGTGCGCAATTCGGAGAGGAGCAGGTCACGGTCCGTCTGTATCGGAGACAAGGCTCGCAAAAACTGATCTGTCTTCGCTGCGAGTTCATGGTGACCGTTCCTATGCAGGATCGAGATTGCAGCGCGCCACCCAGACTCCACTAGGCTGCGCGTCTCGATAAGCTCACGTGCAGCGACATCCGGGCGCTCGCGCTCGTTTCGTACTTCCGACGCTATCTCTTCCACCCTACTGCGCCTGTGTGTCGATTCACCCCTCAAGCTCGAACGGTAAATGCCATCCTTTTTGGCGGCCCGACTTTCCCCACGAACCGCACGCTCGGTCGCATTCGCCGCGACACCCAAACCGCGCAGGTGACTCGCGAACTGTGACCGCCAGTGCCGCAGGGTCGCCTTCTTGA
>CAZAHQ010000394.1:0-4292 GCA_964484415.1 uncultured Acidobacteriota bacterium
GTCGTCCGAAGCGGCAGCCAAATCGGCGAGCGCCACGCGCGTCGGCCGATCACCCGATTCATGCCGCTCTTCCGCGTGCATCGTGCGTCGGCCCTTCGCGCGCTCATCGCGACCCAGTCGTCGCGCCAGCGACTGCACCAACCCCTCCAGCCGCTTGGCCAACGACCCGTCGGCAATGCGCCGCTTCGCATCCTGCTTCTCAATCTCGCTCAGCGCCGATTGCACCCAGCGCACCGGCGAGATCCACGGAATCCCGCGCAGTCGATCGTGCAAATGATCGAGCGGCTCGTTGTCGGGGCCACGGCCGATGATGTTCACGCCAAACCGTCGGCGCGGCTGCTGCTGACGCACCGCCACGTGCGTCGACACAATTTGGATCGTCACCGCCAACGGCTCGGGCCGGCCACTCTCGTCCGGCAATCGCCAGAAGCCAGCGACGACCTGCGCATGCACGCGGTACTGCCGCTGTTTGTCGTGAAACGCAGGCAGCAAGTCGGCAACCAACTCCGGCTCGCTCATCACCAACGACAACAACGGCGCGGCGCCATCGAACAAGCGCTCCATCTGCTCGTGGCGTCTGTCGACCACCAGCGTCGCAAAGTCGACGAACCGCGGCACACCGGACGGCCCGTACCCGACAAACACCTGACGCGCGTGCGGCGTGGCGGCGTGCTCGCATTCGGGCGTTCCACAGCGCAAGCACAACAACCTTCCGGGGCGAAACGCGGCGGCATGAGCCAGCAACGCTTCGACACCATCGTGCAGCGCGTCGACCGCGCGCTCGCCGGCCGCCTCCAGCGCGTCGGGGTCTTGATCGAGCGGCAGGCTGACGGTTAGCGACAATGGTTCGCGGCCGCGCAGCAAGTGTCCATACGGGTGCGCGTCGACGCGGTCTCGTGCGGCGTCGGTGAGTGCCTTCAGCGCCTCTTTGATTTCGCGATCGCGCGAGCGCATGCGGTCACCGCTATAGCCGGCGAGAGCGCACGAAGACGCCCTTCTCGGTAACGAGCGCCGTGCCCGCCAAGGTGAAGCCGACGATGTCGCCAAACCACAGCAGCTTGTCGGCAATGTCCTGCGCATCGAAAGAACCTTGCGAAACGCCCGCGCCGCGCACCGATAGGTAGACCAACTGCAAGAAGTGCGTGGCGGCCACCACGCCAAACACCACAGCGGCGGAGCGCGGCAGCAAGCGTGAACCGCGCCAGAGCATCATCCCCATGCCGCCGTAAAGAATGATCGCCGGGCCCAATCGTCCCCAGCCCGACAAGGCAAACAGCGAATCGCTGCCGGCAAAAATCTGCAACAGCCAGTCGGGCGGATTGGTGGGGCGATCGGTCAGCATGGTCAGCTTCTGCTGCACGATAAACAAGGCGCCCCACATCCAGTACGCGGTCATGAAAAACGCCAGCGACGCCAAGCGCACGCCGCGGGTGATGACGCTATCGGAGTGCCCGTACTGTTCAATCACGCCGAGCGTTCCGAAGAAGCCGAGGCCGCCCAAGATCAGGTAGCTCAAGAAGAACCCGCCCGAGTAACCCATGCTCGACTTTTCCATAAACTCAATCGTCAAGGTGTAGCGGCCACCCTGGCGAGTCATCATCAGTTCCAACACCAAGAGCGCAAACATGAACGCCGCAAATGTGATGCAAAGAATCCCGCAGGTCCGACGCTCTCTCTCAGAACGAAGCGAACTCATGAGCCCCTTTCTGCAACGCGCTCGGTTTCGGCCACTCGCGCGCTGCCACCCCAACCGGTGCGGGCGACCTTACCACGACCGCCCCTCGCTAGAACCGGGGTCTGCTTGCCCGTTAGTCACCGTGGCCCCATCATCCCTGCGGCGGACGCGACCTGTAATGTCCTCTGGAGGCGATCCAAATGGCCGGCACCCTGGCAATTCACGGCGGTACACCTGTACGCACCAAGCCTTGGCCGAAGTGGCCCGTTTACGACAAAACCGAAGAGCAAGCGTTGATCGACACGCTGCAGTCAGGCGTATGGGGTGTCGGCGGCAAGCGCAAGACCGAACTGGAGCAGAAGTACGCGGCGATGCACAACGCCAAGTACGCGATAAGCTGCTGCAACGGCACGGTGGCGCTGCAAATTGCGATGATCGCGGGCGGGTTGCAGCCGGGCGATGAGGTGATCACCTCTCCTTATACATTCATGGCGTCGGGGCTTGCGGCCTTGACGGTGGGCGTGGTGCCGGTGTTCGTCGATGTCGAGCCCGGTACGCACAACTTGGACCCCACCAAAATCGAAGCCGCCATCACGCCACGCACGCGCGGCATCTTGCCGGTTCACATTGGCGGCCGTCCATCCGACATGGACGGCATCATGTTGATCGCCAAGAAGCACAACCTGATCGTGATCGAAGACGCCTGCCAGGCTTGGACCGCGGAATGGCGCGGTGTGCCTGTCGGCTCGATCGGATTGGGCGGTGGCTTCAGTTTCCAGTCATCGAAAAACATTGCGGCCGGTGAAGGCGGCATGATCCTCACCAACAACGAGGCGATGTACCAGCGCTGTTGGTCGTATCACAACTGCGGACGTAAGCAGGGCGGCGAGTGGTACGACCACGACTTCCCGGGCCTCAACTACCGTATGAGCGAGTTCAACGCGGCGGTGCTGCTGGCGCAGATTGCGCGCTTGCCGCAGATGCAGGCGACGCGGCGCGAATCGATGGCGGCACTGCACAAGCAGATGCAAGGCATGCCCGGCATCTTGACCCCCAGCGATGATGCGCGCGTCACGGCGCACGGCTGTCATATCTATATGCTGCGGCTCGATCGCAAAGAGCTGCCGGTCGACAAGATGCAGTTCATCAAAGCGCTCAACGCCGAGGGTGTGCCGGCTGGCCCCGGTTACACACGCGCGCTCTACCGAGAAGGATTCTGGAACTGGTACGGCGAGCGACCCACCGGCGGCGGCACCAAGATGAAAGATCACTGGGCAATTCCCTACAGCGAGTACAAGTGCCCGGTGACCGAGGAGTTGTGCGCCACCACCATCTGGATCAAGCAGGACGTGTTGTTGGCGGGTGCGTCCGAGATGGGCGACATCGTGCGCGCCTTCGAGAAGGTCTCGAGCGCGGCGCGGGCCGGGTCGCTGGTCGGCGCGTAAAGCGAATCGAATGTGCGTGTGTGAAAGGGCGGCTTGCGGGCCGCCCTTTTCATTGTCTGGCCGCGAGGACTCTTTGTGCGATGGCTCGCACCCCGAGCGCCGCCAGCAAGGTGAGCAGCGGGAAAACTTGCACGCACATGCGCGCCATCGGCAGCGTCGCCGCGTAAGCCAGGTCGTGAGCTAACAGTAAGCCGACGGAGAGATGTGCCATGCGGCGCAACGACCCGTCCAAGTTGCCGGTGCCGCGCCACGCACCGTACAGCGCCAACAGCAACAACGGAACGATCGCCACGACATATTGCAGCGTGCGAGTTTTGGTTTCAGCGCGGACCCAAAACCAGACCATGCCACGCAGCACGCGGGCGATGTACTGCAGCGGATGCTCAACGATGTTCTCGCGCGCTGCCTGCGACAATCGTGTCTCGAGTGCGGCCACATCGCGGGGAGTGAGCGTGCCGTACCAGAACTTCGGCGCAGCCGATGGGTCCTTGCCGCCCAGGCGAAGAATCTGCTCCACCGCGAGCACGTGACTTCGGCCGCGCTCGTCCTCGAGTGGCAACCTGTCGAGCGCCTCGCCGTACCAGAAGTTGTAAGCGGCCAACGAGTGCACGAAGACCGCGCGCCCTTCGAGTTGCGATGAGCGCACCGACCAGGCGAGTGCGGGCAACATCGCGAGCAACACAAGCACGATCAACTCGCGCCATCGACTGCGGGCCGCGTCAATCACTTGATCGCGCCTGGCTCGGCGTGTTGCCAAGAGCGTGGCGACGACGATCGCGCCCAATGTCAGCAGGCCGGTCGACCGCGTCAGGATTTGCATCGCGAGTGCGGCACCGCTGCTGAGCACCCACCACCACCGCGAGCCCCCGCTGGCGGGAGAAAGGGCTGTAACCCACGCCCATACTGCAGCAAGGCCCAACGCGGCGTAGAACTCGTCGCTCATTGTGCGAGAGGACGCGAACGCGGGAAGGGGATGCATCAGCGTCACAACCCCAAACAGCAACGCGTATCGCGCTCCGATCCGTCGCGCCAACCACGCGGCGAAGCCGGCGATGATGGCAATCGTCGGCAATGCCGTCCACTCGCCGAGCCAGCGGCCGTCGGCGATCCCGAGCGCAATGGCAACCGCCAGCCACGACGGAAACCCAGGGCCGCGAATCGTGGTAGGGCTC
>CAZAHQ010000395.1:0-4267 GCA_964484415.1 uncultured Acidobacteriota bacterium
CGGCCTCGGGCCGCTTCGCCGAAGTCGGCGGCAACAGCGCGCACTCGATTGACGAACTGAATGCAGCACTCGACGCCGACCCGCTGAACTTCAGTACCAGCGCTCTGCTGCGACCGATCGTGCAAGACACGTTGCTTCCGACCGCCGCCTACGTCGGTGGCCCAGGCGAGGTCGCGTACTTCGCACAGATGGCGCCGCTGTACGCTGCGTTCGAGCTTGCAATGCCGCTCGTGGTCCCACGCGCGCGGTTTCGCGTTGTCGACGATCGCGCGCGCCGACTGCTGGAGCGCTGGAAGCTCACGCCCGCCGATGCCGAACGATCGGAAGAGGCGTTGCTCGAGCACTGCCATGCGTTGTCCGGAGAGGCCATCGCAACCGACTCGCTCGAACAGGCGCTGCTCACGCCGTTCTCCGCCGCACTCGAGCAACTCACGCCGCAACTGGTCAGCGCCGGCCCGGGGATCGACGTGGCGATCGAGAAGACACGTGACAAGGTCAAGTCCGACGTGTCCAAGCTGCTCGCCAAGTACCAGAAGGCCTCGATGCATCGCGATGCGGTGATGGTCGATGAAGTGCGCCGGCTGAGGCGACTTTTGTTTCCGGAGAACAGGCCTCAAGAGCGCACCTACGGTCTGGCGTCGTTCGCCGCACGATTTGGAGAGCGTGCCTTTATCGACAAAGTGCTCGCGAGCGTTGTGCCGTTCGATGCTGCGATAAGGGATCTTGCATGAGCGACTTCGGAGTCGACACCACGGTAGGAAATCTCGCATGAGCGACTTTGGCATCGACGTGCTCGCCTTTGGCGCTCACCCGGATGACGTCGAGCTGTTCTGCGGCGGCACGCTGATTCAGCTCGCCGACCTCGGTCATTCCACCGGCATCGTCGATCTCACGCGCGGCGAGCGGGCCAGTCACGGCACCCCCGAGCAGCGCGCGACAGAAACCGCCAACGCCAGCCGCGTGCTCGGCCTGCGACACCGCGAGAACGTGGGGCTTCCCGACACCGGGCTCGACCCCGCGTCACGGCCGCAACTCACCAAGGTGGTCGAGGTGTTGCGACGGCTACGACCCGAGATCGTGCTCGTGCCGTGGACCGAGGAGCGACACCCCGATCACGCCGCCGCGGGCGAGTTGCTGCTACGCGCCACGTACTACAGCGGTGTGCGTCAGTTCGAATGCAATCCGCCAGCCGATCGATTCGTACCGCGACAGCTTCTGCACTACCCAATGCGTTATCGGATTGCCCCCAGCTTCATCATCGACACATCAGCCGCCGCCGAGCGAAAGCTGCAGGCGATCGCCTGCTACGTCAGCCAGATGACTCGCCAACCAGGCGATGATCCAACGCTCATCAGCTCGCACCGTGCAATGGCGGCCATCGAGGCGCGCGATCGCTACTACGGCAGCATGATCGGCGTCGCTCAGGGGGAGCCGCTGCGCACCGTCGCAACGCCAGGGTTGGTCGATCTGGTGAAGCAGTTCCGCGACAACCCCTTCGCCGACGCGCACGCCTTCGAGCCATCGCGGTGAGCCGACCGCTCTCGATCGGCATCGTCTGTTTCCCGACCTTGGGGGGCAGTGGTGTCGTCGCCTCCGAGTTGGCCGCAGGACTTGCGCAGCGCGGACACGCGATTCACCTCATCGCGAGCGCGCATCCGATTCGCGAATTCGCGCCCTCGCCCAACGAAACGTTCCACGAAGTGCAGGTGCCAACCTATCCATTGCTGGAACATGCGCCGTATACGTTGGCGGTTGCCTCCAAGATCGTCGAGGTCACGCAAGCGCACGGACTCGACCTGCTGCAGGTGCATTACGCGGTGCCGCATGCCGCCAGCGCGCTGCTTGCACGGCAGGTTCTTGGCCGTGCGGCCCCAGCACTGGTCACGTCGTTGCACGGCACCGATGTCACCAAGGTGGGCGCTCATCCCGCCTATCGTGCGGTCACGGCGTTCGCTGTCGCCGGCTCCGATGGAATTACGGTTCCCTCCGACTTTCTGCGTCGTGAGGCGCGCGAGCAGCTTGGGATCGCAGACACACATGCCGTCGATGTGCTGCCCAACTTCGTCGACACCGATCACTTCGCACCGGTCGCCACCCGCGATCGCTCGCAACTCGCCTCGCTGTTTCCGCCGGGCACGCAGGCGAGCAACGGCCCGTACCTGTTTCATGTCTCCAACTTTCGCGAGGTCAAGCGCGTCGGTGATCTGATCGAGGTGCTCGTGCGCGTTCGGCGCCACCTGCCCGCGCGACTCGTGTTGGTCGGCGACGGACCGACGCGCGAGCTTGCGGTGAGCCGCGCCAACGCGTTGGGTGTTAGCGATGCCGTACGATTCCTCGGCCGCCGCGCCGAGTTCGTCCAACTGCTCCAGCATGCCGACGGCTTCTTGCTCCCCAGCGAGTCGGAGAGTTTCGGAGTGGCTGCACTCGAAGCACTCAGCACCGGCGTCCCGGTCTTTGCCTACCACGTGGGCGGGCTGCCCGACGTGGTGGTCGATGGTGTCGGCTGTCTCGTCACCCCGTTCGATCTCGACGCGCTGGCGCAGGCTGTGATCGACGTCGTTATCAACCCTGAGCGACATGCCGCGATGGGTCGGGCCGCGCGCGCCCATGCTGTCGCCACCTTCGGCGAGCAGCCGGCACTCGATCGTTACGAACACTACTTCCGGCAGGTGATCGCCCGCCGTCAGACTGAGACGACACCATGAAGCGATTTGCCCTTGCCTTGGCAATCATGAGCGCGGCCGCCACCGGCGCGCTGGCGTTGGAGTCCGGCATGCATGCAGGAGCCTTGGCGCACGAGCTCGATCGTGTCGCAAACACCACCCGCGTGTTGTACGTCGCCGCGCATCCCGACGACGAGAACACACGACTGCTTGGGTATCTCGCCAACAACCGCCACATGCTGGCCGCGTACCTTTCGATGACGCGTGGCGGTGGCGGGCAAAACCTGATCGGTTCGGAGCAAGGTGTTCTGCTCGACGTGATTCGCAACGAGGAACTGCTCGCGGCGCGGCGCATCGACGGCGCGGTGCAGCGCTTCACGCGGATGCGTGACTTCGGCTATTCCAAGTCGGCGGCCGAGACACTGGCGATTTGGAATCATGACGAAGCGCTGGCCGACGTCGTCTGGGCGATTCGCTCGTTTCAGCCCGACATCGTGATCGCCCGTTTCGATGAAGATCCGCCCAATCACGGACACCACACGGCATCAGCGATTCTTGCGCGCGAAGCGTTTGCCGCCGCCGCGGACCCCAAGCGATTCCCCGAGCAACTCAAGAGCGGCGTGACGCCGTGGCAAGCCAATAGGCTGCTGCGCAACATTTCGTCGTGGAGCGATGAACCGCCGCCACCCGAAGCGATCGCGTTGCAGGTCGGCGACTACGATGTGCGCCTCGGTGTCAGCTACGGCGAGCTGGCGGCCCAATCGCGCAGTCAACACAAGAGTCAAGGCTTCGGTGTTCCGGGCTCGCGCTCCCCTTCCGTCGAACGATTCCTGTGGTTGGCCGGCACAAAGCCGCAATCCGACATTTTTGAAGGGTTGGACTCCACCTGGGGCCGCTTCGGCGCGCCCGCCGCACCGCTCGAGAAAGCACTCGACGACGCGCGCGCAACGCTCGAGCGCGATCGTCCCGAACGCGCACTCCCGGCACTGCTCGCCGCGCATCGCGCCTTCGACCCGCTGCCCGACGAACCTCGTGTGCGTGACGCAAAGCAGCGACTCGATCGCCTGATTTGTGTCGCCGCCGGCGTGTTCGCACGCGCCACGGCAGAGAAGCCGGTTGCTGTTCCTGGCAGCGACGTGAAGCTGAGCATCGAGGTGGTGATGCGTCAGCCTGCGTCGATCACTCTGCAACGACTGCTGCTGCCACAAGGGCCGGCGATCGATGTTGGCGCCGCGCTGGTGGCCGGCACGCCAAAGGTGCTCGAACAAAAACTCACCGTTCCAAGCGATGCCGCCATCACGACGCCGTTCTGGTTGGCATCGACACCGCAGCCGGGGCACTACGTCGTCGCCGACCAACGGCTGGTCGCCGAGCCAAGCACGCCGCCGGCCGTCGCCGTTCAACTTCAGTTCACGATCAACGATCGACAGATTGTGCTACGCGAGCCGGTGCTGCATTCGTGGACCGACCCAGTGCAAGGCGAGCGCTTGAGGCCGTTGATGATCGTACCGCCCGCCACCGTGACACCGACACGCGAGGCCGTGATGTTCCCCAACGGAAGAAGCACGACGGTGTCGCTGCGCGTGCGCACCGGGCGTGACGAC
>CAZAHQ010000396.1:0-4265 GCA_964484415.1 uncultured Acidobacteriota bacterium
GATTCGAGGTGCGCGCTACTTTGGTTGGTGGAGGCGGGTGAGGCGGTCTTGCGCGGCTTTCACGATGTCGGGTGGCGCGTACTTGCCGTGGGATTCGATGATGCGCAGCGCCTCGATCAGTAGCGGCTCGGCGCGCGCGATGTCGCCTTGCGCGGCGATGCACTCGGCCACCTCGCTCATCAGGTCGCCGATCTCCCACGAGTCGGCAGGAAACTCACGCCGATAGAGTTCGAGTGCCTGGCTGAGGCACTTCTCAGCCTCGCTGTGGTTGCCGCGCTCTTGCAGGAGGAGTCCCAGTTTTCGAAGCGTCGATGCGCGAACAAGATTCGGCGACGGCGGCTCGACCTGTTCATCCAGCAATCGTTGCCGCAGGAATCTCTCGACCTCGGCGGGGGACGTGGCGAAAGTGAGCAGATCGACCGCCTTGAACTCGAATCCCGAATTGTCGCGAGCGGTAGGGAGCGTGGACGCCTCGCGCACCAAGGGCGGCACACGACTCTTGGCGCCGGTGCGCGCCTCGGCTTCGGCGAGCGCGAGAAGAGCAAAGATGTTCTGACGTTGCGTCGTCGAGACCGCTCGCTCCGCCAGGTCACAAGCACGTTCAGGATTCTGCAAGTCTTCGGGTTGGACCGAAAGCAGGAACTTCACGAACGCCAGGATCACCTGAACGTCGACTTGCGGATCGGCCATCGCTTGCTCATACGCCGCCAGTACGCGCCGCTGTGTGGCACGCGCCTCAGCCACGCGCCCCTGCGACAGCAAAGCGATCCCCCACAGATCGAAGGCGGTCATCGTGTCGGGATGCAGCGCACCCAGGATGCGTAGTCGCAGCTCAGCCACCTGCTTGAAGAGCGGTTCGGCCTCGGCCTCGTCGCCAGCCCTGAAGTTGAGCACTGCGATCCACCACAGCGCCGTGAGCGTGTCTGGATTCTCTGCGCCGAGCGAGGCGCGAAGTATCGAGTACGCTTCCTCGGCAGCGGCGCGAGCCTCTTTATCTCTGGATGCGCGGTCCAAGAAACGCGCATTGGTCACCAACATTCGTCCCGTCGCGGGATGCGAACTACCAAACACCTGTCGACTCAGTGCGACCGCTTCATCGGCCGCCGCCGCCGCGTCCGCGAATCTCCTCTGGCCCGAAAGCACAATCGCCAGCGATCGCAACACGGCGATTCGCTTGGGGTGGTCGGGTCCTACGTGCTTCGCCAAAGAGTCAAGCACTTCCCGGCAGAGGCGCTCTGCATCGACTGAGCGCGATTGGCTCTGGAGTGAACGAATCAATTCCTGCTGGATGTCGAACACGAGGCGCCACGCTTCGGGGCCCAGAGCCTTGGCGCGAGAGAGGTCATCGCGCAAGAGCGACTCCGCTCGTGTGAATTGATCGAGCGCGATCAGCGCTCGCGCCACCGCGACATCGGTGGTCAGTGTTTCGGGTGCGCTCTCCCCCAACGCAGTGCGCTGACGGTCGCGCAGCGCCACGAGTCGATCGTGCGCCAACTGGTACTGCCCAGCATCGATCATCAGTTCCGCTAAGGTGCGCTCGGCAGTGTCACGCGAGTTGGTCGATGCTTCAGGGATCGTAGCGAGCAGGTCGAGTGACGCCTGAGCTTGTCCCTTGGCCTCAGTGCTGCGCCCCAAGGCCGCATACGATTGGGCCAGCACCAAGCGCACGTCGGCTTCTGTTTGAGGCTGATCGTGCAGCGCATGTCCAACATTCCGCGCTGCATTCTGCAGTACCTCAGCCACCGTCAAGTCGCGGCCGAGCGACATCTCGGGCATTGGCGCTTGCAACAACTCGCGAACCACGAACTCGTTCACCGCGGTGGCGTGGGCTTGTGCGAAACGTGCGCGATCGCGCTCTCGTCGTGCGACCTGCGACTGCACGATCACAGCCGACAGCCCGGCAACCACCGTCAGCCCCACGGCGAGCGCTGCGGTTACGCCCCAGCGATGGCGCTGTACGTACTTGCGCAATCGATAGCGATGAGAGCTTGCGTAAGCTGAAACAGGCCGCAGCGCCAGATAGGCATCGAGATCGCGCCGCAACGCTTCGGCGGTGGCGTAACGCTGCGATGGATCGGGTTGGAGCGCCTTGACCACAATCGCATCGAGGTCGCCGGCCAGCTTGTGATCGAGCAAGCTCGGCCGTGGATCGGAAACGCCGCTCGCACGCTGCCCGGTCAGCAGTTCGTAGAGCACCAAGCCAAGTTGATAGACGTCGGTCGCCGCCGTCACCGCCTCGCCAGACCGTTGCTCCGGCGCCGAGTAGGCAGGAGTCAACAGTCGCTGCGCCGAGAGGGGGGCGGGTTGCGATTCCATCTCCCCGTGCAGCAGGCTTGCGATTCCGAAGTCGACCAACTTCACCTCGCCCCGTGTCGTGATCAAGATGTTGTGCGGCTTCAGATCGCAATGCACGATCAAGCGGCTATGGGCGTACTCGATCGCGACGCAGACATCGCGAAACAGGTGCAGTCGTTCTTCGATGCCGAGCTTCAACTCGTTGCAATGGACGTCGATCGAGCGCCCGTCAACGTACTCCATGATGAAGTACGGAACGTCGCTCTCGGTCACGCCGCCGTCGTACATTCGCGCGATGTGCGGGTGCTCCAACCGTGCCAAGAGGCGCCGCTCGCTGAACAACCGCTCGCGCGCGGCCTCGGTCTGCAGCCCGCCACGCAGCAGCTTGATCGCAACGCGCTGCTCGAACTGACCGTCGTCACGCTCGCCCAACAACACCGTGCCCATACCTCCGCGCGCGATCTCGCGCGTGATCCGAAACGGGCCGAGGCGCTGAATGTTGTCGGACCCGCCAACCGCTGAATCGGGATCGGTTCCATCGGCATCGTCGAACAGCTCGCTGGGAATCGACTCGAGGAATCGATCAGCGCTGCTGTCGGCGCGAAGCAACTGCGCCACGATCGCCGCGAGGTCAGGGTCGCCGGCACAGAGCTCGGCGGCTCGCTCCGATCGGCGCGGCTCGGGCAGATCGATGACGGCATCGAGGACCGGCTCGGCGCGGGGCCACAAGCGCTGCAGGTCGAGGTTCAAAGCAGGTCGCTCCTCACTGAGGGCTATACGCACAATCGCGGTCGATCGGGTCACTCCTCACCAACAGCCATGTGCAAAAACGCGGGTGGCCAGGTCGCCAGCGCGAGAATCAGCGGTTCATGGGCTCGGGCGCATCGCCGGCCAAGAGCACCAGCAGCAGCGCCTTGGCCTTGCGCCAGTCGCGCTTCACGGTGCTTGGGCTGGTGGCGAGCGCTTCGGCCGCCTCCTCCACCGACAGACCCGCGAAGAACATCATCTCGACGACCTGCACCAGGCGCGGGCTGCTTTCCGCCATCCGTTCGAGCGCTTCGTTGACCGCCAGCAGATCCACCAGCGAGGTCTCGGCGGCCGGTTGCTGCGGGTCGAGCGTGATCTGCGCGCGGCCTGAATCGCGTTTGGCGGCACCGCGACGGCGCGCATGGTCGATGGCGATCTGACGCATCGCGCGTGCGGCCACCGCGAAAAAGTGGCCGCGATCCTTCCAATCTGTCCGGGTTTGATCGATCAGCCGCAAGTAGGCCTCGTGCACCAGCGCGGTCGCACCGAGGGTGGGGGTCCTGCCACGGAGCCGAAGCTGCTGCCGTGCCAGCGTCTTGAGCTGTTCGTAAACCGACTCGAACAACTGCTCGCGCGCGTTCTGGGCCGCCCCTTCCCGCAGCGCCAGCAGTTGTCGCGTGATTTCGCCCGACTCCATGACGCCATTCTCACCCAGTCATGCGCTCCCATGACCTCGTCCACAGGGGGATTGCGTTACTTACCAAGAGCGGCCGGCCGGGCCGAGCCCCGGTCCCGCTCAAAGAAAGCGTGATGGCGGTGATGACCATCACAGACGAAGCGCGAGAACTGGTATCGAATCCCCCCCGGAATGGGGACGAGGTGGTCCATGGGAAACAAACGAACTTTGGCTCAACCCGTAGTGCTCGCGCTTCTGGTGCTGCTTGTCGGGACTTTGGCTCAGGCGCAACTCGTCGACAAGACGAAAGCGCCCAATACCGCCGGCGTCGGGATCGCCAAGTCGTTCACCGACCAGGTTGGTGCCGGTAGAGGCGACACTCTGACGCCGAACTCCTCGGCGTTCATCATTGCGCGCGATCCGTTTCGCGCGATCCGTCGCGGCCGGCAGCTGTTCCAACGCAAATTCACGATGGCCAACGGACTCGGCCCGATCGTCGGCGACGGCTCGGGGAACATCGAGACCAATCTCGCGATTGGTGCCGGAC
>CAZAHQ010000397.1:0-4254 GCA_964484415.1 uncultured Acidobacteriota bacterium
AACGCTTCGCGCGCGATCGCCGCGGCCAACGGGTTGCCGCCGTAGGTCGAGCCGTGATCGCCGGGCTTGAACACATCCATGATTTCGTCGGTGGCCACGAAGGCCGAGACCGGATACAAACCACCCGACAGCGCCTTGCCCACGATCAGTCCGTCGGGAGCAATTCCATGATGATGGTGCGCAAACATCTTCCCCGTGCGCCCCAAGCCCGACTGAATTTCATCAAGGATCAACAGCACGCGATGTCGTGTGCAGATCTCGCGCAACTGTTTCAGATAGCCGGCCGGTGGAATGATGATCCCCGCTTCGCCCTGCACCGGCTCGATCAACACGGCGACCGTGTTGGGTGTGATCGCGCGCTCCACCGCGTTGGCATCGCCGAAGAGCACGCTGGTGAAACCGGGCGCGAACGGCCCGAACCCCGAGCGATACTGCGCCTCGCTGCTGAAGCCGACGATGGTGATGGTGCGGCCGTGAAAGTTGTCATCGGCCACGATGATCTCGGCCTTGCCGTCTTTGACCTTCTTCAGCGTGTAGCCCCACTTGCGCACCGCCTTGATCGCGGTTTCCACCGCTTCGGCGCCGCTGTTCATCGGCAGCACGCGCGGCAGTCCGCAGACCTTCGACAACTCCTCGCAGAACGCGCCGAGTTGATCGTTGCGAAACGCGCGTGACGTAAGCGCCAACTTGTCGAGCTGATCCTTCAGCGCCTTGACCAGCCGCGGATGGTTGTGGCCTTGGTTCACCGCGCTATAAGCAGCCAGGCAGTCGAGGTATTTGCGCCCCTCGACGTCCCACACCCAAGCCCCTTGTCCTTTGGTGAGCACCACATCCAGCGGGTGATAGTTGTGCGCCCCGTACCGTTCCTCTTGCTCGATAAACGTCTGCGTCTGAGTCATGCCGGCATTCTAGTCCGGCCGAACCGTCTGGGCGAAATGAGCGAGGTCAGTCGTGGGGACTCGTGCCGACTCGGAGAGCGACACGACCTCGATCCCGTGCGTATCATCCGCACCGACACCGAGCGAGAGTTCCATCGCGAAGTGAAGTAACCTCCCCGCCAATTCGGGGGCGGTTTACCTAAAGCGGAGTAAGCCGGCCAGCCCGCCACCTCACATCGCGATTGAGCGACGGTCGTTGTGACGGGGTCCACGCGACTAACGGCGCTTTAGGTGAGACGTCCCCGAATTGCGGCCGCGAGTGGCGAGGTGTGGATGAGGGTGGCGGTGGTGGGAACGGGGATTTCTGGGTTGGTGGCGGCGCGGGTGTTGGCGGCGCGGCACGATCTGGCCGTTTTCGAGGCGAATGATTACGTGGGCGGGCACACGCACACGCAGGACGTCGAGGTCGAGGGGCAGCAGTACGTCGTCGATACGGGGTTCATCGTTTTCAATCAGCGCGCGTATCCCAACTTCATCGCGCTCCTGAAAGCACTGGGCGTGGCATCGCAGGCGACATCGATGAGCTTCAGCGTGCGCGATGATCGAGTGCGCAGCGCAAACACTCGCGGGATCGTCGGGCTGGAATACGGTGGCGAAACGCTGGGCGGTGTATTCGCACAACCAAGCAACGCCTTGCGCCCGCGATTCTGGCGTTTGCTGCGCGACATCCTCCGATTCGGCCGCGAGTATCACGAGCTTCTGAACCCGGGCAGCGACAGCGCGGCAATCGACGAATCGACCGGGCTTGCCGACTACCTCCGCGCCCGCCGCTACTCACCGCAGTTTATCGAGCAGTACGCACGGCCGATCGGCGCGTCGATCTGGTCGGCCGCGCCGGAGATGATGAACCACTTCCCCGCGCGGCACTTCGTGCGCTTCTTCAATCACCACGGCGTGCTCGACGTACGCAATGCGCCGCAGTGGCGCTTCATCACCGGCGGTTCGCGCCGCTACGTCCAGGCGCTGATATCACCGTTTCAAGCGCGAATTCGCCTCACGACAAAGGTGCAGCGCGTCACCCGTCATCCCGATCACGTGCAACTTACGCTCGCCAACGGCGCCGAGGAGCGGTTCGATCACGTGGTGCTGGCCACACACAGCGACCAAGCACTCGCCATGTTGAGTGCCCCAACCCAAGCGGAACGCGAGGTGCTCGGCGCCATCCCGTACCAGCTCAACGATGTCACGCTGCACACCGACGCCTCGCTCATGCCGCGCTCGCGCCGCGCCTGGGCCAGTTGGAACTACCTCGTCCCGGCTGCTGCGCAGGAGCGCGTGGCCGTGACCTACTGGATGAACCTGCTCCAGGCAATCCCGTGCCCGATGCCGCTGTTGGTCTCGCTCAACTGCGAAGAGCGCATCGACCCACGCAAGATCCTCAAACGACTGCGCTACCATCACCCGGTGTACACGCCGCAAACGATCGCCGCACAAGCGCGTCACGCCGAAATCAGCGGCGCCGATCGTGTCCACTACTGCGGCGCCTATTGGAAATACGGCTTCCACGAGGACGGCGTCGACAGCGCCTTGGCTGCAACGCGCTACTTCGGCCTCGACCTGACCGCCATCACCGAGTCCAATCCGTGAACAGCGCGCTCTACGTCGGCCGCGTGCGCCATCGCCGACTGCGGCCGGTCGAGCACAAGTTTGCCTACAGCGTCTACATGACGTTGCTCGACCTTTGCGAGCTCGACGCTGTCTTCAAGCATCGATGGTTGTGGTCGACGCATCGTCCCGCGCCCGTTCGCTTCAAGCGTAGCGATCATTTCGGTGATGCCGCCACGCCACTCGACGTCGCGGCGCGCGACTTCTGCGAGAAAAACGCCGGCTTCCGGCCAACCGGCCCCGTCCACCTGCTCACCAACCTCCGCCACTTCGGACATGTCTTCAACCCGGTGAGCTTTTTCTATCTCTACAATGACGATGCCACGGAGCTGCAATCGGTCATCGCCGAAGTTCACAACACGCCCTGGCACGAACGGCATCTGTACCTACTCGATGCTCGCGATCAGCACCCGGCCGATGGCCTCATGCGCTTCGATCAAAAGAAGCAATTCCATGTCTCGCCGTTCATGAGCATGCAGGCCAACTATCGCTTCCGTGTCTCCAAGCCGGGCGAGCGACTCACGGTTCAGATCGACAGTGATCAAGCCGAGGGCCCTCTGTTCGAATCGTCGGTGACCCTCACGCGGCGCGAGATAACCGGCGCGTCGCTGGCGGGATGCCTCGCCAGATTCCCGTTGATGACCGCCAAAGTGGTCGGCGCGATTCACTGGCAAGCACTGAAGCTCTGGATCAAGCGGGTGCCGATCGTCCCGCATCCTGGCCGCGGCAATCCATGATGCGAGCCACGCCGAAGGGCGCCGCGATGACGAGATCGCACGCCGATGCGGTGCCGCAATGACCAGATCGCACGACGGCACGGTGCCGCAATGACGAGATCGCACGACGAAACGGTGCCGCGATGATCCGCCGTGTCTTGTCGATCATCATGGCGCAGCTTGGTTGGTTCGCCGTTGCAATGCTCGCGGCTCGTGGTCAAGGCACCGCCGCCGCACTGGCCGGTGTTCCAGTCCTGCTCATCAACGCCATCCTTTCCGGCCACTTTACATCGACGCTGCGATTCGGCGTGCTTGCCGCGCTGCTCGGCCCGATTGCCGACCTGGCGTTGGTCCACGCAGGAATGCTCACGCTCAACACACCGCTGTTGGCGGGTGTCTGGATGCCGCCGTGGTGGTCGGTCCTGTGGGGCATGTTCGCCACCGCGGTGCCGTTCGGCTTCTCGTTCTTGAAAGGCAGGCCTGTGCTCGCCGCAACGCTCGGCGCCATCGCCGCGCCGTTTTCCTACTTTGCAGGCGCTGGTCTCGGCGCGATATCGTTGGGCCGGTCGCCGATACTCAGCTTGATACTCGTCGCGCTCATCTGGGCCATCGCCATGCCGCTATTGGTTCGATGGGGCGCACACACGGCGGAAGAAGTGCCGCGAGGTTAGCGTGCTCACATTGATCTTGGGCGGCCTGATCGCCGCGATCACCGTGTTCGGACTGTTGTGGCTGGTTCAACGCATTACCGGTAACGCGTCGATCGTCGACATCGCGTGGCCGTACGGCATTGGGCTCACGGCACTCGCCTTCGGAGTCCTGAGCAGCGGCTACGAGCCGCGTCGCGCGCTGGTGGCAACACTGGGAGCGCTTTGGTCGTTTCGGCTGGGCTCGTACATCTTGAAGCGCGTTCTCACCATGCCCGAGGACAAACGGTACGAGACCCTGCGCGAGCAGCACAAAGACAACGCGCAGACCTTCTTCTTTTTCTTCTA
>CAZAHQ010000398.1:0-4243 GCA_964484415.1 uncultured Acidobacteriota bacterium
GCCGGTCACCGGGCGGTGGCACCACCGACCGATAGCGCGGCGCGGCGCTCGAGCTTGTCTCGTGAGCGTTCGAGACGAGCCAACGCGCCGGCCCGCGCCGAGGAACTGGCGGGCTTTCCACTCCAGCGAGCGCGATCGAAATCGATCAGGGTGGCGCTCCAGCCGTGCTGCGGGTCGCGTCGCATCAGCACGTTCCCCAGATTCAGGTCGGGGTGTTCCAGTCCTCGCGCGGCAATCGCGTCCAGCAGTGCCAGCGCGGCGGCCCACAGCTCGGCGCGAGTCGCCGCGTCGGGCGCATGCAACCACAGGTGCGCCAGATCTTCCGCATCGGCGATCCAGCGGCTCGCGGACCAGACTCGCCATCCGGGTCGGCTCGGAACGAGGGTCACGGCGACGGTTTCCCCTACCGGTAGACCTGCCTCCCGCGCGGCGTGTGACGCGACGAGTTCACGGCCGAATCGGCTGAGGCCGAAATAGCGCTGTCGATTCAGCGCTGCGAACCAACCACCACGGAGGCACTGTTTCACCATCACTGCGGGAGCATCCGGCAACGCCAGCAGACCGCGCGGGCCACGCCCCGTCCCTAGACTGATCGGTCGCGGGTGCGTGTGTCGCCAAGGCTCTCGCAGTGCGTGCGCCAAGGTGGTGGCGCTCAGCGACTGATCGAGTAGCAACTGTCCGCCATCGCTCAGCGGTATCGACACGAATCCACGCGGGGCCTCGATCAACGCGTACCCTTGCGCTCGCGCAGAGAAAGCTCCCACAGCCGCGCGTACTTGAGGTAGGTCGTAAAGGTCGAGAACAGCGCCAGCACCAGGCCGTGACCGCCATCCAAAAAGCCGCGACGAAGCAGATACATGCGGACGAAGCGCCCGATCGCATGCGAGAAAACCGTCCACGCGTTGGCGCGCTTTCCTCGACCGAAAGCATCCAGTGCGCCATGCAACGAGTACCGCTCGACCTTGGGCCAATACTGCTGGAATGATCGAAACGTGTGGTGGCGCATCGGGTGTTGCAGCGTCGGCAACGGTCCGGGAAGGTCGATCTCCTCATGCACCAGACGATCGTCGTAACGCGCGCGATCGCGTTGGACGAACCGGATCACGCGATCCGATTCCCAACCGCCGTAGCGCATAACCTTGCCCATGAACACATTCTCTCGACGGATCCAGTGCCCGTCGTGACGCGGCCCCGTGGAGTGCAGCGCTTGCAGTTCCTCCGCCAGCGCCGGGCTGACGACCTCATCGGCATCCAGAATCAAGACCCACTCGTGACGGCACTGCGTCAGGCCCCAGTTCTTCTGCCGCGCCGGGCTCTCGTAGGGATGAACGATCACGCGCGCCCCATGCTCCAGAGCGATCTCCGCGGTGCGATCAACCGATCCGGAATCGACAACCAGCCGCTCGTCGGCCCACATCACACTGGCCAGACACTCTGCGAGCCGTTCCTCTTCATTGAGGGTCGTGACCAGCACGCTGATCGGCGTCGGTGTCGACATCGACTCAGTTGCTCGGAGAAGACTTGCTTGCGGCCGAGCCGGTGCGAGGCTCGAACGCCCACGCGACGCCGATGCTGATCAGATACAACCCCACCAGGGGGAGCGCGAAGACAGTCATCGTGAAGATATCGGGCGTCGGAGTGAGGACCGCGGACAACGCGAAGATGATGAAGATCGCGATCCCGATCTTGCGCCACAAGAACCCGGCGCTCACGATCCCCAAGCGCGTGAGCGCGAAGATCACGAGCGGCATCTCGAACATGGCGCCAAGGCCCAGCAGCAGCTTCGCGCCGAAACCGAATGCGCTCGTAACGGTGATGTGTTGTTGGAACTCTTGGCCCTGTTCGGCCAAGAACTTCGCCGCTCCCGGCACCACGAACCAGTACGCAAAACCAGCGCCCGTGAGAAACAACATCGATGCGACCAACATCACGGGCATCACCCAACGTTTCTCTTTGGGCATCAAGCCAGGGGAGATAAACGACCAGAGCTCGTAAACAACCGCTGGCAAGGCCAAGACCAAAGCAGCCGCAAACGCCGCCTTGAACTTGTTGAGAAACGCTTCCGCCGGTGTGATGACCGAAAGCGTCCCCATCGCCTTCTCCACCGGGCCGATCAGAAAGTGCAGGATCTGATCCTGGTAGACGAAGGCTGGAATCATTGCGGCAACGACCCAGATGAACGCGCGGAACACACGCCGCCGCAATTCCTCCAGGTGCTCCAAGAAACCCATCTTGGCCCCACCCTCGGTCGCGGTTGGTTGAGCCGCGAGCTCTTCGGGGGAAAGTTGGTCCAGTGGCGACATCAGACCTCGGATCCCGTGGTGGGCCCGGCCGGCGTCTTGGGGGGTGAACTCGGTTCGGAGACGGGAGCATCGACCGCCACTGGGGCCGCCGGGGCTGGGCCCGGGACCACCGGTGGCGAGTGTTCAGCCAAGGCTGCATCGAACTGGCGTTGAACAGCGCCTCGCGCATCGCGGCCGATCGATTGAACGTCCCGCGCCACGTCCTTGAGCTTGTCCATTTCCACCTCGCGATCGAGCGTGGTTTGGAACTCGCGCATCGCACGGCGAAGCTGGGCCACCATCCCGCCCACCTGCTTGCCGATCTCCGGCAGCTTCTTGGGGCCGAATACGAGTAGCCCCAGCAAAATCAAAAACAGGAACTCGCCGCCTCCGATGTCGAACATGGCCGCGCAGTTTAGCGCGCCGCGGCGACCTGACCACAACCGGCTGAAGCTCAAACAGTTACAAACCCGTGCGTGGACGGGCCTCGACCGCGGCCCCTATACTCCCCGGCATGCCGAGCCTACGTCGCCTCCCGATCCTGGCCGTCCTTGCACTCGCCGCCCTCGTCCCGGTGATGTACCTCGGGGCCGGCACCGCCCAAGCGCCGACCGGCGGGATCGCAAAACCGCTCAACACCTACGCCGAAGTCTTGTCGTTGATTCAAGAGCGGCATGCGCCGGCTTCGGACGACAAGAAGATCGTCTACTCAGGCATCCACGGGATGCTTCATACACTCGATCCACACACCAACTTTCTCGATGACGAAGCGTATCGAGAGATGCGTGAAGAACAACGCGGCAGCTTCTTCGGCTTGGGGATCGTGATCAGCAAGCGCGGCCGGTACCAACCGCTGCGCGTCGTCTCGCCCATCGCCGACACGCCGGCAGCCCGCATGGGGATCCGCGCCGGTGACATCATTTCTCACATTCGCGATGAGAAGGCCGGGGTTGACGTCGACACCATCGGCCTGACGATTCAAGAAGCGGTGAAGTACCTGCGTGGTGCTCAGGGCTCCAACGTCGAGGTCTCGGTCGATCGCTCTGGCTTCGACGGGCCGTTGGTCTTCACGATCGCACGCGACTCGGTGCGCACTCCGGCTGTCAACAACGTGCTGATGGTCGCCCCTGGTGTGGGGTACATCAAGATCGCCAACTTCACCGAGACGACCTCTTCGGAACTGGACCGCGCGCTCGAGACGTTGCGGCTGGAAGGCGCCAAGAAACTCGTGCTCGATCTGCAGGGGAATCCGGGCGGGTTGTTGGAAGAAGCGATCGGCGTCGCCAGTCGGTTCCTCGAACCCAACGAGTTGGTCGTCTACACCGAAGGGCGTGTTCCCGGTTCGCGGCAAGACTACGGCGCCATGAAGGAAGTCCCACGAGTCGATTGGCCTGTGGCGGTGTTGGTGGATCGCGGGTCGGCCTCGGCCTCCGAAATCGTCAGCGGTGCGATCCAAGATCATGACCGCGGCATCGTGCTCGGCGAGACATCGTTTGGAAAAGGACTGGTCCAGTCGGTCTATCCGCTGAGCGAGAACACCGGCTTGGCACTGACGACCCAGAAGTACTACACGCCGTCCGGTCGCTGCATTCAGCGCCCCTACGACAGCGAAGAGGAGTACTACCTCGAAAACGCACAGCGCGACGAGGTCCCCACCGCCGCAGCTGATGCACCGGTCTACGCCACGGAGTCCGGGCGCAAGGTGTTCGGCGGTGGCGGCATCACACCCGATATCCCGGTGGCCACGCCGCGAGCGGGTGAGGCGCTGATCCAAGTTCGTCGCATGTCGGCATCGACTCGCTTCGTCGCGCCGCTCAAAGACGATGCGCGCAAGCGATACGCGACCGACAAGCAGGCGCTGATCAACGACTTCATCGCCTTCTGCCAGAAAGAGGTTCCGCAGGTAAAGCCGGACCAGATCCGCGCCGCCAAGAGCGACATCGAACTCGAACTCGAAGCGG
>CAZAHQ010000399.1:0-4239 GCA_964484415.1 uncultured Acidobacteriota bacterium
CAGGCTGGCTTGAGCTGCTTTGACCGTGGAGCGCTCGGTGCCGGCGCTGATCAGCGAGGCCCGATTGGCCACCAGCGCGAAACCGGGAGGGCGGGTGGGGAAGGGGGCTTCGGCTAGGGTGAAGGCGCCGTCGCGTAGGTTTTGGAGCAACTGCTTCATCGATCGTCCTCTGTTGCTCCCGCAAGCCGAGCCAGTGTTCCCAGCTGACTGCGGATATGTGAGATCACGAACTTCGTCTTTCCTGAAGCGGTCTTCTCGAGCGACTCTACATACTCGAACGTCAGTCGGGTGCCCGGAGCGAAGCGAAGTGTAGCCTCTCGTCGAATCGGCTCCTCTGACTCCATCGATGGCGGCGCGGACGGTACGATCCTCACGATCACTTCGCCAGGCACGTGCTGCACCAACTGCGCTTGCTTTACTCCGATCGCCTCCTTGAACAGGTGATCGAGTCGCCCCAGCAGCGCGCCCGAGGCATCGACGATGAAGTCCTCGACTCGGCCCACGATCCTCTCGATGAGGCGACCGCCGCGCCCACATGGACAGGTCGATTCGCTCGAGAGGATGACGAGGTCCTCCGTGTCGTAACGGATCAGCGCGAACGCACGATTGCCGAACGCGGTCACCACGAGGCGGGACTCAACTCCAGGTGGCGCGGGTCCACCTTTCGCATCGAGAAACTCGACATAGCTGTGGTCTTCTCGATTGTGGAGTCGGCCCTCCGGGCATTCCACGATGTTACCGGCAAGTTCCGTGTTGCCATACCAGATGCGCGGCTCGCTCTTGAAAGCGTCGCGGATCAAGCTGCGCTGGTGAGGGAGCAATGTTTCGCTGGCGGTGATCACGGCGCGCGGCCTGACAACGCAGCCGGTATCGATCACCGCCGCCGCTACGAGCGCGACTGACGATGGGTACCCGTGGATCAACTGCGGTGCGAAACGCTCGAGCGCGCGCGCGTAGTGAGGCAAGTTCTCAGGCGTCATGTGGTAAGAGGAGAACAGCAACTGATCTTCAAAGTGGTTTCGGATCCAGAACGGTGGTCGACGTTGCGCTGTCGGTATCACCGGATGCCCAGCGATTGTCGCAGTTCTGATTCCGCGAGGACATCCGTGCCACGAACGATGTTGCCACGTGAACGCATACTCACGCCGAAGCGCGTCGAGCGTCACAGGGAATTCAAGGGGTGTGCCGGTAGTCCCCGACGTGTGACGCATGATCGTGCGGTCGTCAGCCCCGGCGGGCTCCGCAAAAAAATCGCGAGGCCTGGCACGCACTTCATCCTTGGTAGTGATCGACTCTGGCGAGGAGGTCGAGGTGTAGTGCTGAACGAAGCGTTGTGCCCATCCGAAATACTCACCAGCACGCTGCTGGGATCCGGCGATCAACGCAGCCGTTGGCAGTCGTTCCGAGATCGACAGATCGACGAGATGCTGTCGATACGACCCACCGAATCGTTGTTGACGGGTCTTTAGCCCATAGGCGCTCGCGGCCATCGACCGAAGCCAGATCGGTGCTCGGTCATACAGTTGTTTGATGCGACTCGAGGAGTAGCTCACCGCAGGGGATTATTGGGCACGGACGCGATGCCGACGAGCCGTTCGATCACCGGTGTGAAGGCTCGTGTTGGTCAGCGATCGAACGCCATCCAAAGTGGGGCCTGAAAGGCCTCCAGTTTGGCTTGCGCGCGCCATGAAAAGCGACGCGCGGAAGTCCGTCCGGGAGCAGCCAGCCATACGAGTCGGGCGCATCCAACGGACGCTGCAGGAGCGGGATCTGATCCGCCCGCAACCCCATCTCACCGGCAGCGGCCCAGTCGACCGCCCACGGATTCGTGCCGGCAATGATGAGCCCAGCGGGGACCTGATCGGGAGCGAGCGGACCATTGCCTTCGCCCCCTATGATGCCGTCCACCAGACTGAAGTAGCGTCGTGGGCATGAGAGCGGCCGGCCCTCCCCGTCGTGCCACAAGAGGCAAAGGTTGAGATCGAGAACCATGCGCCAAGCGGTGTCGTTGCCCGACCAGTTCCCGGAGCGGATCACGTCATTGGAATCGCCGAAGAACGAACGCCCTGCCGACTTGATGCTGCGCGCGATCGGTCCGCCCAATCCTCCGAACAGTGTCAGCGTCTTCTTGAAGGCTCGAATCGAGCTGCCCTCTAACGAGCGCTTCAAACCGGAGTCGGGAAACTCGTCTCCGCCATCACGCGGCGAACCCATAGTGTGATGCGGCAAGCAGTTCCGATAGCCGTTGACGCCCACCAGGTTCTTGAGGCTGATCGTGATGCCGGTCTTCTTGTGGGTCTTCAGCTTGGGAAGATTGATGAAGACGTCCCCGTCCATAACCGTGCGACAGAGGACGTATTGATGCTTGCCATCTCGATGAAACCGTCGCGTCTCTTCGATGTCGTAATCGGCGCCATAGATATTCCCATTGAGTTCATAGTCGCGAAACGCACTACGCGCGCCGAGGTCGATGGAGACGTAGCCGCGAGGATCACCTGGCAGCTTTTCGCGCCGCTGTGTGACGCCTCCTTTCGTGAACCAGCGATCACGGCGCAGGTCGAGCAACGTCACATCGCAGCGTCGCGCCGCATAGTAATCGATCAACCGGTCCAACCCGCATCGTCGTAGCAGTTCGTCCAGGTCGGAATCGGTCTGGGGGCCGTCGGCGATCACGATCGAACCGCTGCCGCGGAGCGCGAGCAGCGCGTAATCGACGACCGGGCGAATCACGCTGGGGTGGGTGAAAACCTCTTCCCATCGTTCCGGGTGGTTCCAGTTCCCTTGGCAGATCAGATTGGGTTTGATGACCACCCGATCCCCTGGGTGGATCAACTCGCAGAATGGACTCCATTGCGGTGTTCCGGCGTGCTTTGCATCGAGGGCCAACGAGAGCAACGCCTGCCGCACAGCCGAATAGACGGGATTGTGGGTTACCGAGACCGCCCCTCCGAGGGGGGCGAGTTCTGGGTACGCATCGCTTGGGTCGAAGGGCGCCACCGTCGGATAGCGATCCGCGCCGCTCCGAACGATGGCAACCGCCGCTGAAGGAAACAGATCTGAAGTCATAGTTCCCAGTGCTAAAGGGGATCGTTGGAAGGCTGTGTGCGTCGACTTACCGATGAACTAAGGCGTCGAGGAGGATAGGGGACAGCCATTCGATCGGCAATGCGTGGACTTCCGCTAGACTCCCGCATCCTGATGAGCGCCTCGAGCCTTGAACGACCCACGGTCCTGTTCTGCTCAGCATGGCCGCCAGCGGTTGGGGGCGCCGTCTCGTTCGCGATACGCGTCGCGAGCGATCCGAGGCTATCGCGGCAATTCCGGTTCATACCTCATCAACTTCTAAAGCGGCCCTCGATTTTCATACCCAGCGATCGGCGAATCGCGAGCAGCGTGGCGGGGAAGGGGCTGCGTGCGTTGTCGGGTGGATTCAATTTGATCGGCTATGTCGCGAAGCTCGCGAGCCTTCGTCCGGCAATAACGCATCTGAATTTCAACGCTCAGTTTGACGGACCGCTGCTCACCGAAGCCTGCGCCTATCTGCGGTTGGCCCGGCTGCGTGGAGCACGCACCTCCATGCGGCTCGGTGCGCCGTTCCACTTTTTCGAACTCGATCCGCGTTCTCCGGCCGCGGTCGATCTCTCGCGCCGGCTGCTCTCGCAACTTGACCTATTGATCGTGCAGTCGCGTGATTGGCAACGCAGATATGAGGAGTGGCTTGGTGACCGGCAATTGCCGACGCGCTGCATCTGGATTCCGAATACGGTTGCCATCGACGCGACGGCGCCCGCCCGTCAGGCGCCGTCGGTCGATCGCCCCGTTCGAATTGGCATGGTCGCCGGCCCCGAAACCGAGATCAAAGGGGCGTTCGTAGCGCTCGAGGCGATTGCGCGGCTGCGAGGCAACTCCGCGCTGCCGCCGTTCGAGGTATTCGCGATCGCGACCGACGTGGCCTTTCGGCAGCAGGTCGCCCACCGCGGGATTAGTGAGATCGTCCGGAGTCTCCCGGCGCTTGACGCAGGGGAAAAGAGGGATTGGCTGGATTCGCTCGATGTATTTCTGCTGGCTTCCTTGATGGAAGGGTTTCCGAACATCATTCTCGAAGCCATGGCGGCGGGTTCGGCGGTGGTCGCGACACGAGTCGGGGCGGTCCCTGACGTGATTGGGGACCAGCAAGAAGGGCTACTCGTGACACAAGGTGATGCAGACGATCTCGTTACCGCGCTCTCCCGGTTGATC
>CAZAHQ010000400.1:0-4218 GCA_964484415.1 uncultured Acidobacteriota bacterium
CATCTTGGGAGAAGCGATCGACTACGGCCGGCAAGGGCAGCTCGCGCTGCGGGATCTGAAGTAGCCACAGTTACGGATCGCAATGGCATCGGGGTGGAATCGGTGCGTAGCGGCTTCTGTCGCAGCCACGTGCCTATCGCGTGCTGGTTGCCCGCAAGAGACACGTTTGCATCGCTGACTTCGACGCATCGACGCTTACCGCCTCGACCAGATCGAGGACTCCGTCTCCGTCGATATCGCTCAACATCGGAGCCGGGAGGCTGCTGGTCTCGAAGTCGACTCCGGTGGTGCCCTCGTTTCCGTCGCTGCCGAGATTGAAATTCAGGCCGCTCTGCCCAGAACGAAGCGAGCGAACGGTCCACCGCGGCTGTTTGGCCACCACCCCGCGGCCGTCATCATTCGGAGCGGCCGGGTAGATCGAGAGTTGATTCCCCGCGTGGCGAACGATCAGATCGGCACGGCCATCGCCATCGACGTCAGGGCCAAACATGGCGAGGCCCCGATCGGCCTCCTCGAGATCGAAGCTGGTCGTGCGTGGCGAGCGCGCAAAGTTGCCGTCGGCTTGACGCAGATAGACGTCGATCGTCAGCGTGTCGTCCTTGAGTCCCTTCCAATAGGCGGCGCTTAGATCACGTCGGCCATCGCCATTGATGTCGGACAGTGCGAAGGTCGCAGACTGCCAGAGATTCATGCGGCTTTCGAGTGCCAGGCCCGGCGCCGCTCCGCCACGCGTCCGGTCCGGTTCCAGCGGATAGAGCCGAAGCAGCTTTTCACCGAACAGCTTGAGTTCTGTCGCGGAGGTGGACGTGACCACCAGCCACGCGCTGTCGCCATCCATGATGTATTGCCACTCGAGGATCCTCTCGCGCGAAGGCAACCTCAGGAACAGCTCCTGTGCACGCGCGAGCCCAACGGCGAGCGGGTCGAGCAGCGTTACGCCGAATCGCTGCGCCATCGGAGCGCCCGGTTTGGTCGCGAACAGCACGTGTCCATCGCCGCGCTGTCCAATGCGTTTCACCGGCGGCGAGAGGAGCAGCAGACCTCGGGGGTCGTTGCGCACGAGACGTGGCAACGGAAGTGAATCGGACTCGAGGGCGGGCATGACAGCATTGGTGGCTTTCCTGTCGCTGTCGCTATCGCTCGTGATCGCCAACTCGGGCCTGGCGCCTGCAAACACGCGTACTCGACCGAAACTGGGGATCATGAGCAATCGATCATCCCGATCGCGCGGATCGTTGCTCGTATCGATAGGCTCGGGTGTCCAGTGCAACGCGGGGTCGACGATCCACGGAGAGATCGGCCCACTCCACGCGCCGTCGCTGCCAGCTCGCAGCAGGTCAGCACCATGGGGTGTGGCAACAATCAACTCATCGACGCTGTCGCCGTCGATGTCGAACGCAACGATCCCAGTTGTATCGAACGGCAGATCGGAGCGTAGCGTATCGAGTCGGGGAGGATCGGAGTTCACCAAGCGTACAAGCTTGAGCGTGAGCGATGGCGCCGACGCAACCACGGCCGGCTCCTCGCCGGCGCTACAGCTCGGTATCGGCGTCGACGGCACTGGATCTGTCGGCAGCGCTCGACTCTCGGCGAGAACTGCCACCAATTCGCGCTCGCGGACAGACCGCCTGGGGAGCGCATAGGAGCGAAGTTCGCCGACAGCGCTGACGATGCTGCAGACAACTCCATCGGCGGTCGTACGCTTCGAACTCGGCAGTTCCTCTTCACCGCACGGCGCCGGTGCCGTGGCAACCGTGAGCAGCAGCGCGACACCCGTGAACATGCCGCCGCGGGTCATTTGGCCCCCTTGGAAAGATACAGATCGAGCCAGACCGGCGTGCTCGCCACGGGATCGTCGGCGCCACGCCGGTGCATCAGCGCGAAATCGGCGCGCTGATCGCCATCGAGGTCGGCGATGGTGACATCTCCCAACTCGTCGTTCGCCTGGTCGAGTGTCAAGGCGAGTGCAGGGTCTTCGTCATAGCGTCCCTGCGCATGGCCGGGATGGATGGTGATCGAGCGCCCGGTCGAGAGGTGCACGAAGTCGATGCGACCATCGCCGTCGAAATCGCCCGCGAATTGCGCGAATCGATCGAGGCGCAGACGGTTGAAATTCAGCTTCAGTTTCTCTTTGAGCGACTGCCCGGGAAACGAGACGAATCGACCCTGTTCGTCCTGGTGGTAGACGTGAAACTCCACCCCAACCGAGAGGCGCTTGGTCATGACGGCCGCAAGCGCTCCCATTGTGCTGACGTCGAAGGTTAGCGTCAGCAGCTCTTTGCGATGGTCACCATCCAGGTCGGTGACGGCGTGGAGCAGCAAGCCCTGGTGCTGGACCGTCAGGGGAATCCCCCGGATCTCGCTGGTTGAATACGGCGTGGATTCCAGCGAGCCATCGGCGTTCATGTGATGCAGCCGCAGCGTCCCATCAAACGGCTCTTCGCTCTCGTCACCAGCTTTGGATGAAGAGTCAGAGCGGGTGATCACCTCTGCTCGCCCATCTCCATCGATGTCGCCGAAGTGAACAAGATCGACATCGGCTGTCATCGGCGCGGAGCTCGGTTTCGGCGTCTCCTGTCTGAGGCAGCCGAGTGGTACATGGATCGCGGCGCCAAACCGTCCTTCGCCCAGACCCGGAAGAAACGCCACGGTTTCCGACAGCTGCACGCTGACCTGACCGCCGAGCGCTGAACTTTCGGGCGCGCCGGGCGACACCACCAGGTCGGGGATTCCATCGCCATTGACATCCTCGATGCGCGGCAACGGATAGAAGCGTCTTGCGAGTTGGCCGCTCTTCGAGTCGTCCGTGGGCAGCACGAGTCGCTGCACCGGCTGAGATGAAAACACTAATGGGCCGCCACGATAGAGCGCGATCCCTGCATCGGTTGGAATCGCCAGGTCGAGCGTGCCGTCGGCGTCGAGGTCGCGCACGAACGGCAGCGTGGGCAACAACGCGCCACTTCCTGCCATCACCGTCGGTTCCGAAACGAGCGACTCCAGCCGCAGCCGCGGGGTGAGTTCAGGACCTGACAGTCGAACCGCGCTGACCCCGGCATCGGTCAGCGCCAACAGTGGTGCGAATCGGGGACCGGGAGCGATCGTTGTGACAGTTGGCGCGAGGCGAAGAGTGATTCCCTTCCCTGCCACGCCACCTTCCGAGGAAAGGTACAGCCGGAGTTCGCGCACGTCCTCCAGCAGTGGCACCACCTCGATCGACTGCGCGAATCCTTGCTGCTCGATCGCGGTTTGCGTGGTCCAGCGTCGATAGTCCAGTAGCAACGCCAAGTCGGTCGTACCGTCTCCGTCCAGATCGGTCGGAATCATGGCCGCAGGCGAGCAGGGGAGGTCGATGCGGGCAAAAACTCGCGGCAGGTCGGTTGGACGTGCCATGGACGCGGTACAGCTACCGGCAAGTAGGAGTAGGCCGACTCTCAAAGAGATTGGCATACGCCAAGAAACGCATGACAGCACCGATGGTTGCAAGCCCCCCTATAACGATCTGTGGGGAGGCCCGTCGGTCCGGTCGCCGTCACTCGTGACTCAGCGCCTCGACCGGCTGCAGTTTCGACGCTTTCAGCGCCGGCCAAATGCCGAATACCAGCCCCACCACCGTGCAGAACACCAAGCCATTGACGGCCCATCCCCACGGGACCTTCACGCTGAACTCCGTGAAGAACGTCACGATATTGCCGAGTAGGAACCCGACGGCCACACCCATGATGCCGCCGAAGTTACACAACACCACCGCCTCGAGCAGAAACTGCCACAAGATGCTGCGGCGTCGCGCTCCGAGTGCCTTGCGCACGCCGATCTCGCGCGTTCGTTCGGTCACCGACACCAGCATGATGTTCATGATGCCGATCCCGGCCACGATCAACGCCACCATCCCGACCGCGAAAGCGCCAGCTTTGACTCCGGCGGTCGCTTGATTGAACTCGCGGATCTGGCTGTCGTTGCTGAACATGTAGAAATCGTCGTCGGTCTTGGCGTCGACGCCGCGTGCAATCCTCAACACGCCGCGGGTCTCTTCCATCGCTGCCGAAAGCAACTCCGGCCGCAGGGCGCGAACGGTCATGTTGACTGAGCGGCGGCGCCCTTCGTCGTCGTACATTCCGTAGCACTGCTCGAATACCGTGATTGGGATATAGACGTAGTTATCGAAGTTCCCGCCGAACGCGGACTTCTTCTGTTCGAATACGCCCACCACCTGAAACTCCC
>CAZAHQ010000401.1:0-4199 GCA_964484415.1 uncultured Acidobacteriota bacterium
TGCCAAAGACGGTCGGGCTGATCAATACGCCCTTGGTCGTGGCAGTCGGCACCGGCAACAACACATGGTTGACCAAGGGGCGCGCCAGTTTGTCAAAGATGATCAACTCGCCGCGCCGGGGCTTGACCGTAAAGCGGTGATGGCCCAGCCGGCGGTCGATCTCATCGCTGTAGAGACCGGCGGCGTTGATCAGATGGCGACAGCGGATCTGCTCGCCCCCATGTACGATCTCGCCCCTTGCGGCACCGCAGATGAGCCAAACCGAACGGGTCCGGGTAGTGGGCGCCTTGCTCTCTGCGCAGCTTTTCTTTGGCTTGCACTACTTGGCCGGCAAGATCGTGATGCGGGAGATCCCAGCGCCGGCCTGGGCTGCGATGCGCGCCGTTGGTGCGGCAGCTGTGATGCTGAGCCTGGTTGCGATACTGCGACTTCCGCTCCCGCGTCGTCCGCGCGATTGGGTCGCCTGCGGCTTCTGTGCGGTCTTCGGCGTGGTGCTGAATCAGATCTGTTTCATCGAAGGCTTGGCCCGTACCAGCGCCACACACTCGGCGCTGATCAACGCCACCATCCCTGTCAGTGCTCTGATGTTTGCAATCGCGGCTCGGCGCGAGCAGTTCAGCAGCTACAAGGGCTGGGCTCTCGGGTTCGCGTTAGGGGGTGTGTTGTTGGTGATCGCGCCATGGCGCTCGGGGCTCGGACAGGCATCGCTGTTGGGCGACTTGTTGACGCTCGTGAATGCGTGCTCCTATGCATTCTTTCTGGTCGCATCGAAGCGGTTGTTGGTAAGCCTGGATCCGTTCGCGGCCACGGCCGCAACACTGGTGCTGGGTGCGATCGCAGTCTTTGCCTATGGAGCCGGCGCTCTGATCCAGGTGGAGCCCGCCGCGATTTCCGGGAGCGCCTGGGCCTGGGGGGTGTTCATCGTGCTATTCCCGACGGTCGCGGGGTACTTCCTCAACAATTGGGCACTTGCCCGTATCGAGCCTTCGAAGGTCGCGATCTTCTGCTACGTCCAACCCGTGTTCGTTGCCTTGATCGGTTGGTCGTTGTTGGGGGAACGCGTGGGACTCAACGCGCTGGGTGGCGCGGTGCTGATCTTCGTCGGTGTGTGGTTGTCGTTCAGGTACCGATCGTGAGAATCAATTTGCCTTTCGATTGATTGGCTTCCATGACGGTGTGCGCCGCCGCAGCCTGAGTCCAGTCAAGCACACGATCGATTACCGGTTGCAACCTGCCCTCGCGAAACAGCGGGAGCAGCTCGGCAACGAAGGCGGCGACCAGTTCGCTCTTCTCGGAGTTAGTGCGCGTGCGAAGCACCGAGCCGAGAATCTGGGCGCGCGCCGTCATCAACCGATCGAGCGGCAACTCGATGCGCGACCCTGTCATGGTGCTCAACACCACGACCCGGCCGCAGGGCGCGAGCACCTCGAGATAGAGGGGCCAAGCAGCGGCGCCGACGAGATCGAGAATCACATCGGCGCCACGCACGGCGTCGCGCGTCGCCATCTCGACTGGGTCGAAGACAGCCTCGAACCATTCCTGCTTCATCAACCACGAGCGTTTCTCTGCGGAGCGCGCTAAACCAAGCACGCGTGCGCCGCGTGCGCGTGCCACTTGAGCCGCAGCGGTGCCGATCCCCGAAGCAGCCGAGTGGATCAGCGCGGTCTCGCCGTGATTCAGATGAGCTTGAAGCACGAGTGCATCGAAGGCGGTGAGGAACGCCTCCGGGATCCCGGCCGCTTGTTCCCAGGTGAGCGTTTCGGGTACCGGCATCAGATGCCCTTCCGGTACGACGACCTGCTCGGCGTAACCGCCGCCGCCGAGCAACGCCATGACGCGCGATCCCGGCGCGAACCGGGTTGCGCCCTGGCCGCAACGCACGACCTCGCCGGCCACCTCGAGTCCAGGAATATCGGCCGGCATACCGGGTGGGGCGGGGTAGTGTCCTCGCCGCTGCAACAGATCGGCGCGGTTCAACGCCGTGGCGTGGACCTGCACCAACACCTCGCCAGCTCCGGCCGCCGGATCGGGAACCTCGCGAAGTTGCAACACCTCCGGCGGACCGGGGCGAGTTATCACGACGGCTTTCATTCGTGCGACCCCATGAATCGTCCCGCGAAACCGTCGCGGCCGAGACCAACCCGGCCCGGCAGATGCCGCTTGGCGATTGTCGCCATCCTATCGCGGTAGTCCAAGTCGAGTGCCTCACGATCGATCGCTGCGATCGCCTGGGGCAACGCCGTGCGACGCGTGCGCGCTCCGTCGGGACTTCCGTCGCCTCCGATGAAGTGATCCAGCACCACCGCATCGGCACTGGCTGCGACGCGTGAGAAAAACGCATCGGGATCGGCGATCGGAAACAACGGCGCACAGGTGACCACGACCATCAGTCCCGCATCACGAAGCGCCGCTGCGGCCGCCAAACGCGCAGCGACGGTCGCGAGAGGTGGCGGTAGTCCAGGCAAACGGTCGCGATCGCTTTCGATCGAGATCTGCACGCGCAAACGAGTGAGTTTCAAAAGTGCACGCAACGGTTCTAGGTGGTCGAGCACGGTTGGAGAGTGTGTCTGAACGATCAGCGTATCGGGTGGCCGATCGAGCATCGCCGCGAGCAGTTGGCTCGTGATTCGCAGACGCTGCTCCTGCGGTGGAAAAGGGTCTGTGGCACTGGACATGAAAATCGAGAACGAACCCGACTTGCTGCGGGCCCAGGAGCGCTCTCGCTCGAACTCCGCGAGGTACGCGCCGGCCGCGTTGGTTCGTGCCACGAGAAAGCTGCCCCAAGGCCGACCGCGCGTGAGCAGACCGTTGTGGCGCACATAGCAACCGACGCCACAAAGACTCGAGCCGTAGGCGCAGCCCCGATACGGTTGGAGCGAGTGCGAGGCGATTCCGACCAGGTAGCCGCTGGTGCGGGTCAGGATGCGGGCGACCGTCTCGCTCGATTCCTCCACCGCAACACGTCAGGTCAGCAGCCGCCGGCCAGGCGCGCCAGCGTCGCCACCATCGTTCCTGTGGCGCCCTCCGGTCCCAAATCGTTCTCCGCGTCGGCCCACGACGCGGGCGAGATGTCCAGATGGGCCCAAGGGACTTTCCCGGCGAAGTGTCCGATGAAGAGACCGCCGGCGAGCACACCCGCTTCGCCGCCTTTGCCGACGTTCTTGAGGTCGGCGAGTTTCCCTTTGAACTGATCCTTGTAGTCATCGTCGTTGGGCATGCGCCAGACCCGCTCACCGGTGAACGCGGCCGCGTCCTCGACGGCTGCCATGAGCCGCTCGTCATTCCCAACCAGCGGCACACGAACTCGGCCCAGCGCGGTCAACGCAGCGCCCGTGAGTGTGGCGACATCGACGATCCGCGTCGCGCCATCTTTGACCGCTAGCGCCACGGCGTCGGCCAGCACCAGCCGCCCCTCGGCGTCCGTGTTGCCGATCTCGACCGTGGTCCCGTCGAGCGTGCACACGATATCGCCTGGCCGAATCGCGTTGCCGGCGATCGAGTTTTCAGCCACGGCGAGATAGAACCGCACGTTTCGTTTGGGGTTCCGCTTTCCGATAGCGAGCGCCGCGCCCAGAACCGTGGCCGCGCCGCCCATGTCCTTCTTCATCATCAACATGCCGTCGGCGGACTTGATGTTGAGCCCACCGGTGTCGAAGCAAATCCCCTTGCCGGCGAGCGCCAGCATGTCGCCTCGCTTCGTTCCGCCGCGATGCTCCAGCACGATCATCCGCGGCGGGCGCGCGCTGGCTCGACCTACCGCGCACAGTGCGCCCATGCCGAGCCTCTTGCACTGCTTAGCGTCGAACACCTTGATCGACAGACCGGCCTGGCGAGCGACGCGTCGTGCCGCCGCCTCGAGTTCATCAGGTCCCATGTCTTCGGCGGGCGTGTTGATCAGGTCGCGGCACAGCGTGATCCCATCGGCAACCGGAAGGGCGAGCTTGGCCGCCGAACGCCACGCTGCGGCCTCGTGTGTCAACGTCAGCTTGGGAGGAGGCGTCGATTTGGAGGTCTTGTAACGCTCGAAACGATAGAGGCCACGCGTCAGACCCAGTACCACAGCGAGCGCCGTATCAGGCTCGAAGTTTCGTGGGATGGTGATCGCCGCCGTTCCCGCACGCTCGCGCAGGAGTGCGCGCGCAGCAGCTCCGAACCGTCGCATCACGAGCCTCGGATCGCTCGAATCGGGCCGCTTGAGC
>CAZAHQ010000402.1:0-4197 GCA_964484415.1 uncultured Acidobacteriota bacterium
CAAGGTCCGGCGTGCGACCCAAACTGCCGCGGGGGGCGTCGTTGTAGTTGAACAGGAAGAACTCGCCGGGCGCACCACGCGAGCCAACCTTCCAAGTATCAGCGTTCCCGTCGCCGTCCGTGTCTGTTTGTGCGACATAGACTGGATCGATGCCCGGAATCTCGCCCGAATTCTGGTAGTTTGGGTGGGCGAGTAGCGGCGTGCGGGGGATACCGGACTGCCATGCGAGGATCCCGCCGACTTCGAAACCGTTATCGAAGAAGTACGTACCCGAGAGGTTGAGCACGTGCGGACGGTCGGTGTTCAAAGGGCCGGCCTGGTATTGGCCACGCATCGTCTGGCTGAGTTTGCCGTCGGAACCGATGAGTGGGAAGTCGAACAGCGACGTGATGTTCGGATCGGACTGCCCGTTGTCATTGCGGAACAGGCCTTCGTAGATGCCGCGCAGGCGGCTGTAACGGTAGTTCGCCTGGAAGGTCCACTTGTCGGCCAGCTGCTTGTTCATCACGAACTCGAGCGCCTTGTAAGTGCGTTCCGGCTTGCCGAACACGTCGGCTGTGTTCTCACCGGGGTTGGCCAGAACGTAGGCACCGAACGGAGCCTGGCCGTAACCCTGGAACGGGATGTCTCCCGCTTGGATCGTGCCATCGCCGTTGAAGTCGGTGGTGTAGTACAGGTTTTGAATCTGTTCATTCGAAGAGAACTGCGTGTCTTCGAGGATACGGCCTTGATCGCGGTAGATCCCGCGCACCTCGACCGAAAGATCGGGGCGGAGCATCTGCTGCCAGCCGATCACGACCTCGTCGATGTACGGGAGTCGCGAGTCGCCAGTGCAGAGATTTTCCGTCCCCGCTTGACCACAGACGACGCCGGCCTGTACGCCCAGCAGATTCGGCTGAACACCAGTATTCGGCGTGGTCAGAAGCGGATCGCGGAAACGACCGGTTGAGGTGCTGACCTCGTTGGAGAACTGACGAACTGCCAGGTCGGCCGGGATGCGTTGGAAGTAACGGGAGTAGCTCGCGTAGAGCTTGGTCTTGCCGTTGGCGTTGGGGTCGAAGCTGACACCGAGGCGCGGGGACCACTCGTTTTTGAATTTGAAACTGTTTGGTGTGTAGGTCGTGTTTTCGTTAAAGATCTGACCTGTTGCCGGGTCCTGGCGGATCGGGAGCGTAAATCCACCGCCGCCCTTGAGTTCCTGGCCGGAAGTTCGGACGCCGAACTTCACCACCCACTTGTCATTGATCTGCCAGGTGTCTTGCACGAAGAACGACGTCTCGGTGCCGGTCACCGGCGCGTCCGAGGGATTGAAGCGCGCACGGGTGGTGCGGTATTGCGGGCTGCCAGCCGAGAAAGTACACAGCGTGCACCCAGGGATACCGTTACGGACCTGCACCAAGCCGCCAGAAGCGGTGGGCAGTTGGAACAACGATCCCGTACCCGCGTCGCGGAACGTGACGTTAAACGAAGGGCCGGAATAAATGCTCGGCTGCAGGTACTCAAGGTCGTAGTACTGGATACCGCCCTTGAGTTCATGGCCGCCGAAGGTCTTGCTCAGCTTGACCGAATAATCGTACGTCTCGTCTTGGGTCGAACCGATGAATCCGGCGCCACCGGAAGTCGGGGCGACGGATCGGCTGATCGTTTGTGGGAACGAGAAGAACTGCTCACGGACGATTCGATTGTCGGTGTACGCGTAGTCGTTGACGATCGACGTCTCGGTGAACTCGTTCTTGCGGTGATTGATCTGACCTTCCAAGAACCACTCGCCGCCGAACAGTCCGTTGTACTTGAGCGACTGCTGATCGGCACCGAAGTCCAGGTTGGAGCGACGAGCACCGCCGCTGAACGCTGCGACCTTGTCGATCGGCGTATCGCCGATCAGATCGCCATCAGTGTCGACGTTACCGGTCATGTGGAACGGTCCCGCGGTCGCTCCGGAACGTCCGTCCCCGTCGCCAGGATCGCCGAACGCCGTCAGGTCGAATCGATGATTGGGGCTCACACTCCAGTTGAGTTTGGCGAAGTAGTTGTCTCGACTGCGCTGGACTTCGCGCCCAGTTCCGGCTGAGGGATAGACCTGGGCGTCGGGGTAGGTGACCAGCGCGCCATCGTCGTTCAAGCCGTCGATTGAGGTGATTGGGTTGGTGACGAACGGCGCGAAAGTCTGGCTCTTTGCGTCTACCGGATTGAAGCCCGCGTACCAGAACAGTCGATCCTTGACGATCGGACCGCCAGCGCTGACTCCGAAATCGGTACTTTCGCGCTCGTGAACATTGAACGCGCCGGACGGAAGCACGACGTCCTTACCAAATGCTTCCCACGACGAAGGTTCGACGTAGGCTGCTAAGGACCCATTGAAGTCGTTGGTTCCGGACTTGAGAGTGCCGGCGATCACGCCGCCGAGCGCCTGACCATACTCAGCCTCAAAGCCGCCCGACTTGACCTGAACTTCCTCGAGGAATTGGCTGGTGATGCCGGTACCCAGCGAGCCATAGACGATGCTGTAGCTGCCGACACCGCCGTAACCGGAATCGGTGATGTTGACGCCGTCGATGATGTAGGAGTTCTCCAGGCCGGAAGATCCGCCGATGGAGTAGTTCCCCTCACCTGTGCCGCCGCCTCCGACGACGCCGGGCGCGAAGGCAACGACGTCCGTAAAGTTACGACCAATGGGCAACGACTCCACCGTCTCCTTGGCGGAATACGTTGTCGACACCTCGGTGCGCTTGGCATCGAGGAGTGGCTGCGCCGTTACGTTGACCTCTTCTTCCTGGCCGGCAAGCAACGTGATCGGCAGACGCGTGGTCTGACCGGCGTTGATCTCGACCCCCGGGATCTCGATCGTGGCGAAACCTGCCATCTCGACCTTCACCCGATACTTACCTGTCGACAGGAACGGCAACTCGAAGTTACCGTTTTCGTCCGTCTGGATTCCACGTTCACCATTCGGACCCGTGACAATGACCGTCGCCCCCGGTAGCGCTTTCCCATCGCGATCACCGACAACACCGCGCAACTTACCGGTGGTCGGCTGCTGAGCTAGCGCCACAAACGAGAAGGCGAGGGTTGCGATCACGGCGATGAGCCACATCGCTTTTCTCATACCTGACCCTCCTCTCCATTGATCGGGTTTACCGACCAGGTGAGATAAATTTCCCGGACCGTCCGTGGCGGGAGCGCTCCAGGTCCTGCGCAGAAACTCTCACTGCAAGAGCAGCACAACAAACGAATCGCGGCGAACCCTCATTTCTTCGTCTTCACCGCGTTGATGACCTGCTTGATCGTCGAGGCATCGTCGGCATTCGGCGCGCCGGCGAGGTAGGCCTCGAACGACTTGATCGCCTCGGCGTTCTTTCCGAGTGCGAGGTAGCACTGACCGAGGGCTTTATGGGCGTCGACCATCCCTGGATTCAGTTCGAGCGACTTGTTGAGGTGGGCGACTGCCGAATCGAAACTTGAGGAGTTCATCAGGGCGACCGCGAGGTTGTAATGCAACACAGACCCCTCGCGCGGCGGGAGATTGGCATCGGCCATCACTTGATCAGCATCGGCGCTGCGATTCGCGACCGTGAGTGCATTCACATACTGAACCAAGACGTCCTGATCGCTGGGGAGCAGCCGGTGTGCCTCTTCCAGCGCAATGACCGCCTCTGACCCGTTTTTCAGCTCGATCAGTGCCTGACCCCTGAGGAACAAGAGCCGACCTCGCTGATCTGCCGTGTCTCCGGTGGCCGCCAAGGCCAGGTCCAGCGCTTCGACTGCATCCGTCCATTTGCCCTGAGCAAGAAGTGTTCGCGCCAAGAGGCGGTATCCGCCGGGAAGGTCGGGGCTCAGGCGCATAGCCTCACGAATGAAAGGCTCCGCTTCCTTCGGACGCTCCAGATTCGCCAGGCCGTACCCCTTGAGGTAGTTCACGGCGATCGCCGCCGACGGATCGTCGATCAGTTTCGGCTTTTCGGCGAGCGCCTTGTCGACCGCTGCGATCCCGTCTTCGAACCGGCCTGCAGTCATATGCTCACTCGCAAGCCGCAGCGCTTCTTGCTCTGGTGCAACCGATGCAGGCGCTTCAACCCGAGGTGTTGAGGCAACCGGTTGTCCCATGGTTGCGACGATCTCCACGTTGAACACCTTGGAAGGGAAGGAGATCTGAATCTCTTGCTTCTCGAAAGGGACAGAGCCGCCGGAGTCCTCAAT
>CAZAHQ010000403.1:0-4191 GCA_964484415.1 uncultured Acidobacteriota bacterium
AAACCCCTGGCTGGCCACTGTCAGCGCTTTGGATTCGCGGGCCGAACCGCGTGTTCGGGTCGGTGGGTTGGCCGGTTTGAGCCGTGCCGGTCCCCGGTTGAGTAGATCGTGCAAGGCGCGTGCACCAGCGTTGCCGAAAGGAGGTTGTCCCAGTTCGTGGGCCAAGGCGATCGCCTCGGCCAGGTCCTCATTGAGGTTCAGGTGCCGCGCCAGCGTTCGCGCCGCTGCCGAGATCTCCAGCGTGTGGGTCAGCCGCGTTCGAACCTGACGACCCTCTCCAACGGCCAAGAGCTGTGTCTTGCCGGCCAACCGTCGAAACGCGCGGGCATGCAGCAGCCGGTCGCGGTCGCGTTCGAACGGGCCGCGCCAGGTCAATCGACGTCCTTGATCCTCGGCCGGATGCCGGCGGGTCGCTTGCTCAGGATTGGCAGCCCACCGCGATCGTCCTCGCGGCTCCGCTAGCGTTCGTTCGTCGACCGTGGCCATGGCCTGGATTGTAGGCGGTTTGACTCGCGGACTCCTGGGAACCCACCTTTCCGTCGGGAGGCTTGTGCATGAGCGCCGTGATCATCGAGATCGACACCGACCTTTGCGACAACACTCAAGCCTGTGAGGCGGTCTGTCCCGAGAGCGTGTTTCTGATCGTGAACGGTAAGATCACGATCGCCAACAAGTCGGCCTGCACCGTCTGCTTCAAGTGCATGGAGAACTGCCCGTCCGGGGCGGTCACGATCGACTACTGAGGCCCGACCCGGGGGGGCGCACGTTCGGTCGCTGGCCCTGGCGTTGACGTTCAGATCAAGCCATCCCAAGACAGTGGCGGCCTGACCGGTACGAGCGCGGTAGACTTCGCCGTTGCCTGCATCGATAGGCCGGGGAACGTCATGCACGAACTCGTGGAACTGCGCAGCAAGATCGGTCGTTTGTTCGAAGAAGTGCTCTCACGCGTCGAACCGCACGAGGCGCAAGCCAGCGGCGAGTGGTCGCCCAAGGTCGACCTCTACGAGCTGCCCGACCGCATCGTGTTGCGGGCCGACGTGCCGGGGGTGCCGCCCGAGAGTCTCGATGTGCGGGTCGAGGGCGGTTACCTCTTGGTTCGCGGCACACGGCGGCAGCCGGCCGATCTCGATCCGACGGCGCTGTCACGCGTGGAGCGGCCATTTGGAACGTTCGCGCGTCGGTGGGCGTTACCGGATGGCATCGACATCGACAACGTGCGTGCGCACTGCCACCTGGGAGTGCTCGAGGTCACGTTGCGCAAACGCGAGACCGACGTGCCACGGCGCATCACCGTGCAGAGCGAATGACCTCAAGGCCTGCGGAGACTGAATGCTGAACAATCTCAAGACCACGCTGTTGCTGGGAGTCCTCACCACGCTGTTGGTGTTGGCCGGCAGCCTGATGGGCGGGCGCAGCGGGGCTTTGATCGCGTTTGTTGTGGCGATCGTGATGAATGTCGGGTCGTACTGGTTCTCGGCCAAGATCGTGCTCGCTACCTACGGCGCACGTGAGGTGCAACCGGGCGAGCTGCCGCGGGTCGAGCAGATCCTCGATCGGCTGGTGCAGCGCGCGAACATCCCGCGTCCCAAGCTGTACTTGATTCCTCAGCCACAACCGAATGCGTTTGCGACGGGACGAAACCCCCAGCATGCCGCGGTTGCGGTCACCGAAGGGATCGTTCGACTGATGCCTGATGACGAGCTCGAGGGTGTGATCGCGCACGAACTCGCGCATGTGAAGCATCGAGACATTCTGATCAGCACCGTCGCCGCCACGCTGGCCGGGGCGGTGATGATGCTGGCCTCGATGGCGCGCTGGGGCGCGATCTTCGGCGGTTACGGTGGCAGGGACGAACGCGAGGGTGGCGGTGCCCTGGGGATGTTGGTGGTGGCGCTGGTCGCGCCGATCGCTGCCACGCTGGTGCAACTTGCCGTGAGTCGCTCGCGCGAATTCGAAGCCGATCGGGGCGCCGTCGAAATGACAGGCAACGCGCAAGGCATGGCGCGCGCACTCCATCGTTTGGCGCAGACCTCGGGGCGAATTCCGATGGAGGCCTCTCCTCAAACAGCGCACATGTTCATCGTCTCGCCGATGTTCGGACGGCTGAGCAGCCTGTTCTCCACACATCCGCCAATCGAGGACCGCATCCGCGCGTTGATTGGCGATCGGCCGGTTTGGGCCTGACAAGGGAGTGATGATGAGTTCGTCGTGTCGCGGTGTAGCGACGGGTCTTGTGTGTGCCGTCTCGTTGGCCGGTCTGGCGATCGCGCAAAACCCGAAGGACGTTCGTACCACGCCGGTAGTTCAGGTCGTCAAGAAAGTGGGACCGGCCATCGTCAATGTCTCCACCGAAACGATCGTCGAAAATCCGTATGGCGGCGATTTCATCGACCCATTCGAGTTCTTTTTCGGGGGCGCACGCCGTCCGGGCGGGCGGCAGATGGTGCCGAACTCGCTGGGATCGGGCGTCATCGTCGACAGCGATGGGTATGTGCTCACCAATCAACATGTGGTGTCACGTGCGTCCAAAATCACCTTGACACTCAACGACGGCCGGCAAGTTCCAGCAAAGTTGGTCGGTTCGGATACGGTATCCGATATCGCCGTGCTGAAGCTGCAGGGCGCTGGTCCTTGGCCCGCGGTGGCGATGGGCTCCAGCGACGATCTGATGATCGGCGAGCCGGCGATCGCGATCGGCAACCCTTTCGGGCTTCAAAACACCGTCACCGCCGGCGTGATCTCGGCCGTCGGACGATCGCTGGACTCTCCCGACGATGGTGAAATTCACTACACCGACTTCGTCCAAACCGACGCGGCGATCAATCCGGGGAATTCCGGTGGAGCGCTGCTCAACGCGCTGGGTGAACTGGTCGGCATCAACAGCGCGATCAACCCCAAGGCTCAGAACATCGGGTTCGCGATTCCGATCGACCGCGCCCGCGCGGTCTACCGCGAGATCTTGCGGTTCGGTCGCGTGCGGGCCACTTGGACCGGCCTGCGCGCTCGCGAGCTCAACGAAGCACTGGCCGCGGACAACGACCTGAAGATCTCGCGCGGTCTGTATGTCACGTTCGTCGCTGCGGACGGCCCGGCCGCGCAATCCGGGATCAAGGCCAGCGACATCATTGTCGAGGCCGCGGGACAGAAGGTCGGGTCGAACGCCGACCTGGACACTGCGATCGCCAAGGCCGGGTCGGGTGGGAGTGTCGTCCTCAAGGTGATTCGCGGTCAGGCCGAGAGCCTCAAGACGCTGCGCGTGGTGCCGTTCCCGCGGGAAAAGGCGCCGCAGTTCGCCCGTGACTCGCTGGGTATGTCGGTCGTCGACGGGCGCAACGGTGCAGCCATCATCGACAAAGTCATGCCCGGATCCTGGTGGGCGCGAAATCGTGTGCAGGGAGGACAGTTTGCTGTGTTAGAAGTGAACGGAAAAGAGATCGGATCGGCCAAGGACTTCTATGATGCGATCCCTGACGCAGCCGACCGCTCGGCGGTTTCGATGGTGATCACCGACGGACGCCGCCGCTACAACGTTACCGTTCCTGTTAGGTGAGGCAATGAAAGACAACGGTCACGAAGAGGACGTGCAAGTCAACGATCGTCGGCGTTTCACCGAGGAGGGTGGATCGCGCGGTGAGGTCGCCGAGGAGGCCGCCGAAGCGCCGGCCGTGACCGTCTCACCCGAAGAGTTTCGACTCTGGCAACAACGCGCCGAAGCCGCCGAGGTGAAGCTGCGTGAGTTCGCCGAGAGCTTTCGTCGTTACAAGGACGAACACGATGCGATCCGCATGCGGCTGGAGCGCGATCGCGAGCAGCGCGTGCGCGAATCTCTGGGGCGGTCGTTTCTGCGGATCCTCGATGCGGTCGATCACCTCGAGATGGCGTTGCAGTATTCGGAGGGCAACCCGTTGGCCGATGGCTTGAGGCTGGCGCTCAAGGGGATCTACGAAGCGCTGGTCGCCGAGGGGATGGAGAAACTGTCCTTGGTTGGTTCGGCGTTCGACCCGCAATACGCCGAGGCGGTCGCCATGGTGCCCGTCGATAATCCGGAACTGCACAACATCGTCTTGGCCGAGATGCGTACCGGGTTCGCGCTGAATGGCTTCGTGCTCAGACCGGCGCAGGTGCGCGTGGGTAGTCATCAAGGCTGAGCACGCGCACGGAAGCTCCATTCACCCATCGATCGCAACGCGT
>CAZAHQ010000404.1:0-4169 GCA_964484415.1 uncultured Acidobacteriota bacterium
GAACTCTCGCGATACAGCGCGCGCGCCGGCCATCCCATGCACCGGTTCGACCAACACCGCGGCCACAGTGCTGTCGAGCGCGGCATCGAGCGCGGCAATGTCGTTGAACGGCACGCGTCGCGACAGTTCGACTCCCGCACGTGTCGCCCCCTGCTCGTAGCGCGCGCCATCACACAACGCCAGCGTCGCCGCCGTGCGCCCGTGCCAGCCGCCTTGCAACGTGACGATCTGCTGTCGGCCGGTGGCGCGACGCGCCAAGTTCAACGCGTTCTCGTTGGCCTCGGCACCGCTATTGCAAAAGAAGACCCGAGCCAAGGGCGCGGGACAGTGCGCCACCAAGGATTCGGCCAGTGCTTCGCGCTGCGGCAGCCGCACGGCGGTGGAATAGAACAACAACGTCGCCGCTTGCTGAGCAATCGCGTCGACGACGCGAGGATGCGAATGCCCCGACGAGGCCACCGCGTGCCCACCGTAAGCATCGAGCCATTTCCGTCCATCCTCGTCGATCAGCCAGCTTCCGCGGCCGGCGACTGGACGCACAGGCATCGTTGCATACACCGGCAGCAAGGCAGCGGGAGGTGTGGCGCTCAGCATGGGAACGGACCTGCAAGACGCAATCCTGCCTCCTCCGGCAAACCCAGAGCCAGGTTCATCGCTTGCACCGCCTGGCCTGAGGCGCCTTTGATCAGGTTGTCGATCGCGCAGCAGATCAGCATTTCGTGACCGTCCTCGCTCACCTGAGCGAACATCAGCGCGAGGTTCGTTCCAACCACGTGGTTGAGCGCCGGCGGTGAGTCGAGCCGATGAATGAAGGGACGACCCTCATAGGCGCGGGCCAACAGCGAGGAACCGTCGGTTTCGAATCGTCCACGCGCGTGCAGCGTGAGCGCGATTCCGCGCACGAACGGTCCGCTGTGCGTGAGCAAGCGAGGCGCGGCATCGTTTCCGGCCCAGGCTTGCCAGCATTGGTCGATCTCGGCCTGATGACGATGCGAAAACGGCTGATAGGCGCGCAGATTGGTGGCGCGGCGCGGGTGATGCGTCGTCTCTTTCGGCTGCGCTCCAGCACCCGATGATCCGGTCACCGCGAACAGCGAGGCCTGTGCGCGCGGGGCTGACAACGCCAGCGGGCGCATTGCCAGCGCAGCCGCGGTGGCGAAGCAGCCCGGGATTGCCAAGGCACGATGTCCGCGCAACGCTTGCCCCTCGACATCAGCCAGCGCGTATTTGAACTCTGGGACCAGCGACGGCTCCGGGTGTGGTCCGTAGTAACGCGCGTAGAGCGCTTGATCGTGAATCCGGAAGTCGGCAGCGATATCGATCACGATCCCGCGCGCAGCGGAAAGCAACTCCTTGGCCAGGTGCGACGAGGCACCGTGTTCGAGCGCCAGAAAGACCACATCGCTTTCCGCCGCCGCGGAGATGGGAGAGATCGATTCAAAGCGCGCCTCGGTGACCGCTGCGAGTTGCGGGTGGACTTCGCTGAGCAAGCTCCCGCCTGCGCTACGACTGATGGCTCGCACCGACGCCACCTGCGGGTGTGTCAGCAGCAGTCTCAGCAACTCTCCGCCGGCGTATCCCGCGGCTCCGATGACAACGGCCTTCATGGCGTCGCTCTCATCACTCGCCGCTACTGCCGGCTGTTCACAGCGGTCAGCGCTGTCTCGACCACATCTACCAACCCGTTGGCGTCGTAGCGCGCATTGAACGCCGGAAGATCCAGGTGCTGAGTGATGTACTGCTTGCCGACCTCATTGTCGGTGGCCGGGCCGGTGATCACACTCACGGGCAAGTGGAATCGATCGCGCATCAACTGTAGCGCGCCCCACGCGCCGACCGGATCGGGGGCGGCCATCACGAATGCCGCAGCCGCACCGGTCAGTTCGGCGTCCATCAGAATGTCCTGCACGCCGTATTCGCCCAAGATCCCGTCGCCGAGTTCGGCAACGACGACATCCGGTCGTGACTCGATCGTGAGTTGGTTCAAGATTCCCTTGGCGACAGGCACCGTCATTCCACTCTTGGTGCTGGCAGCTCCCGCATCGTTGAACGTCAACGCATGAATCGCACCGGCGTCCAACATCGAAAGCGTGTCGCGCATCAACGCCACGCCGGTGAGTTTTGTGGCAGCCACCCGTTTCCCACGCCGCGTCAGCCCGCGCACGATTTCAGTTGCCGCGACGGTCTTGCCCGCGTTCATACAGGTCCCCGCGACGTAGATCACCGGCACATCGATCTCCAGCTTCTGTGCGCCGGGTACGGTGCCGTTCTTGATGTGCGCTGGGCGTCCGATGCGATCGCCCAATTCAGGGAACGCCAAGATCGCGCCCAGCACTTCAGCCTTCAGCGGTTCGCCCAAATCGCGGTTGATCGACGTCGCGCGACCGAGTACTCCGCCCAAGTTCAGCACATCGATGACATCACCCGGAACCAAACTGTTGGGCACGACCCCCGCGTAACCGCGCAGCGCGCGTCGCTCGCCCAAAGTCCCGGCAAGGATGTCGCCGGAGCGCAACGGAACCATTCGCCCGGCCAAATCCTCGACCGTGTTGTAGCTCGACTTGTCCGACACGATCCGCACCGCGATGACATATCCCTCCTGGCTCACGAGCTCGGGGCCCAGCGTGGCATCGCGCGTCAGTCTTGCGTTCTTGGTAGAGCTTGCGATCCTGTCGAGTCGCACGCGCGTGGTGGCAACCATCTCATCCTCTCTTTGCAGCGAGCAGCGAGGGTATCGAGGCGATTCGCGCGTAGGCCCTCGCTTCGTTTCCATCCCACAGTCGGTTGGTTTCACCGTAGGTGGCGACTTCATGATCGATCAACGAATGCGGGCTGCGCGTACCCACCACATGATGGTGTCCAGGCACCAGTCGCACTCGTGTCTCGCCGGTGACGCGTTGCTGCGACGACAGGATCATCGCTTCGATGTCGCGCAGCGCTGGGTCGAACCAATGCCCTTCGTGCAGACGATCGCCATAAAAACGCGCCAACTGATCCTTCCAGAATGTCTGCCAGCGTGTCAGCACCAGCTTCTCGAGCTCGCGGTGGGCGCCGATCAAGAGCAGCGCAGCGCCCGCCTCGAATCCGATTCGCCCCTTGATACCGAGGGCGGTCTCACCGAGGTGGATGTTCTTCCCCACGCCGTACTCGACGGCAATCGAACCGAGCCGCTCGACCAAAAGCGGTCCCGGCATCCGTTCGCCATCGATGCTGACGGGGAGCCCTTGTTCCCAACCGATGATCAGTTCGCGCGCCGGAAGGGATGTGTCCGGGGGGTCGAGCCAGGTCTCGGGTGGCCCGGCCCACGGATCGTGAGTCCAGCCGCCACCGAGTGTCGTACCCCATAACCCCTCGTTGACGGAGTAGGTCACGGCGCGCGCCGGCACCGGTAAGCCGCGGTCACGCAGAAACGCGATCGTGGTTTCGCGCGGCAACGAGCCGTCGCGTATCGGGGTCAGGATCGGCAGCTCGGGAGCCAGCACACGGAACGCGATGTCGAATCGAACCTGATCATTGCCGGCTCCGGTCGATCCGTGCGCGAGCGCCTTGGCTCCGATCTTTCGCGCCACCTCGACCACCGACAGCGCCTGTTGCGTGCGCTCGGCGGCGACGGAAAGGGGATAGACCTCGCCACGCAGCACGTTGCCGCGGATCAGAACGCTGACGAACCGCTCGAACACCGCTTGCTTGGCATCGATCTCGTAGTGCTCGGCGGCGCCTAGGGCCTCGGCCTGCTTGCGGATACCGGCGCGACCCGTGGCCTCGATCCCCCCCGTGTCGACGAAGACGGTGTGGACGTCCCAGCCCTCGTCTTTGAGCTTGGCGACGCAGAAGGAGGTATCGAGTCCGCCGCTGAAGGCGAGGGCCAAGGGCTGCTGGGGTTGTTTTTGCATAGTGCATGATTATGCAAGGTGTTCCCGAGCAGGCAAGAACTTTCTTCAGCCCTGTTTTGCCGAGCTACGGGCCCGGGTCCTCAGACCCGGCGGCTCAAGAGCGCTTGAGCAGGGAAGAGACGGTTCGCTCCAGCTCGCCCAAGTCGATCGGCTTTTCGAAGAACGCGTCACCCCCGCCAGCCAGGACCTGATCGCGCCGATTGGCCGACGCGTATCCGGTGAGCACGATCACTGCGGGCGGCTTGGTGCTGAAACTGCGGCGGACCTGATCCACGA
>CAZAHQ010000405.1:0-4168 GCA_964484415.1 uncultured Acidobacteriota bacterium
CGGGTGATTCATGCCGACCGGGTTCGTTGCGAAGAATGTGAAGAAGTCGAGGTACTCCTTGCCGCTTCGTGCATCGAACAAGCGACTACCCTGCGAACGTTCCAGGTCGAGTACGAGGTCGAAACCGTCCACCAGGATCCGCCGCTTGAGGATCGGAAGGATCTCATCGGGGTTCATCGCGCGGGTTCTCATGGATGCTCCTCGCTTGTCGCCGATTGTGGGGCAGCGCCGCTCTCTGCGATTCGTGCGGCCGGCAGATGAATGTGCGGGGTTTCCTTTGTTGTGGAGAGCACGACGACCGTCTCTGTTCCACGGACGCCGGGAAGCGCATTGATTCGGTCGAGAATCAGTCGTTGCAACGAGAGTCGATCGGGAACGCGGACTTTGAGGAAGCAGGTCGCCGCACCGGTGACGCGATGACACTCCTGGACCTCGGACATCGCAGCAACTTCGGTGAGAAACCGCTCCTCGTGCCGCGGGTGCTCGATGAACACCTGCACGAAAACGAGCAGATCGCAGTTGGCTCGCTCTGGATCGAGCAAAGCGGTGTACCGCTTGATGACCCCGAGCCTCTCGAGCTTCTTGATGCGTTCATGGACCGCGGCCGCCGAAAGGCCGACCGCCTGACCAATCTCGGCACGAGATAGCCGTGCGTCGTCTTGCAGAACGTCCAGGATTCGCCGATCGGTGTCGTCCAGACGGACGTTCTCGGGCCAGGTCGCGCCGCCGCCGAAGGATGTTTTGCTTATCGTGCTCATCGCCAGACAATATCTTGCGAAATCGGCGTCTTGGCAACCCTGAATTGCGAAAAGCGAACCTCAGGCGCCGGAACCAAAGTCCCGGAGCGTTTCCGCCATCTCCTTCAGTCGCAAGGAGATACGCCCCCCAAGACTACCGTCGGGCCAGGCGCCGCTGGCGTCAGGTACCCCGAGGGGGGTGCCGGTCAACAGCGCCACCAGAGCGTCCACGGTGTCGACGCCATAGATCTGAAATCGCCCACTGCGGACGTCCTCGAGCAACTCGCCGTCCAGCTGCAAGGAGTCGACGGATGCCAGGGGGAGCACAACGCCTTGAGTGCCCGTCGAACCGCTCCTTCGGCATACGTCCCAGAATCCTTCGACCTTCTCGTTCACTCCTCCGACCGGGAGGATCTGGCCGCGTTGATCGACGGCACCCGTGACCGCGAGGTCCTGACGAACCGGCGCCTCCGCCAGTGACGAGAGCAGCGCCGCGAGCTCCGCGGGCGAGGCCGAGTCACCCTCGACTCCGCCGTAACTCTGCTCGAAGCAAATGCTCGCCGTGATCGCCAGCGGGTGTTTTTGGGCGAATCGCGACCGCAAGTAGCCGGCCAAAATCAGCGATGCCTTGGTGTGTATCTCCCCCGACAACTCGGCCTCTCGTTCGATATCGATGATCCCAGCGCGGCCAACAGCCGTGGTCGCGGTGACGCGCATCGGGTAGCCGAATCGTTCGAGATTGGTCTCAACCACGGCGAGCGCGTTGACTTGCCCGACCCGATTTCCAGCCAGGTCAAGCAACAGCAACCCATCGTGGATCGACTGCTGGATCCGTAGCGACAACAGTCCTTGTCGCTCGCGACGTGCGACGAGTGCGGCCTCCACGTTGGCTTTGGTAACGGTCGCGAGCCCTTGCGCGCGGGCGAACCACGCCGCCTCGCGCGCCAAGTCGGCTAGCAAACGAAATCGTGTCGAGAGCTTGGACCGACCCTCGGCGACGCGGACCATGAACTCGATCATTCGAGCCACGGCAGCCTGCTCGAAGGCTGGCAACCCCTCGTCGTCCAACACCATCTTCAGGAATGCAGCAAACGAGACGACCGTTTCGCGCGATAGCAGCACGCGATCATCAAACTGCGCTGTGATCTTGAATAACCGATGAAACTCCTCGTCGGAGTGCACGAACGCTTCGCGCAGCGCCGGCGAGCCGATCATCACTACCGTCAACTTGAGATCAGAGGACTCGGGATCCAGGGGCGGAACACCGTCGGCCCCCTCGCCTCCGATGAATTCTGCTTTCTCCGAGCGCAAGACTCTTCTAAGGACGGGCCACGCGGTCTCATCACCCAGCAGCTCTTGCGCGCTGATGAGCAGAAAGCCGCCGTCTGCGTGGTGAAGTGATCCCGCACGTATCCGTGTCAGGTCGGGCCGGTTCAACGATTCGCCCTGGCGGGGCCCCTCGAGAAATCCCGTCAGTTTCGCTGGTGTCGGGTTGTTTTCCTCGATCACCGGACGACCGCTCTGACCTGTGCGATCGACCAAAAGGTGAACGGTGAGCGCCGTGAGTGGATCGGGAACCTCCGGCTGTCCCTCCTGGAGCGCCGTCTCGCCGGCAGCGAACTGCTCGCAGAAGATGCGGAGCAAGAACTCGCGCACTGTCTCGAGATACGTGTCCAGTGCAGGGTGTTCACCAGCCGGAATCCCGACGATTCCACGGGCCTCCTCGAGTGCATCCGAGATCAGCGGAAGCGCGGCCGTGCGATCGGCATCGGCCAATCTCTTTTCCGACTCTCGCCCAAGCTCGCGCATTCGCGATGCGATCTGAGACAAGCGTGCCTCGAGCTGCGGGTGCTTTAGACGGAACGCCTCCGCCTGCTCGGGGGACAATTTCTTCTCGTGAACCAGGCCGGAGATATCGTCGAACGCAACAGGTCGTTCTTCGACGACAACCGCGAGCTCGTGCCGCCGGAACGGCCCCATGGCGACTTCGACGAGCGCGAAACCCTCTTGCGCGAGTTCTTGCTGGAACTCGGCGACGAGTGATGCCTGCTCTTCGCGGATCCCGACCACCAACTTGTCGCGTCTTTCTCTGTGACCTCCAGAAGCGCGAATCGCCGTCAAACCCTGACGGTGGCGCTCGGCGGCGCGGTTCATCGCGAGTTGCAGAACCCGTCCCTTGCCAGCCGGAAGTCTCAGCAGACGAGGCGATCTCGGGTCGTTGAAGTTGTGGACGTAGAGCAGATCATCCGAGGCTGGCCCGCTCGCCGCCTCACGTTGGAGCAATTGCCGGACTGTTGTCGTCCGGCCCGTTCCGGGAAGTCCGGAAACGTAGACGTTGTATCCACGTGCGCGAATCCGAATCCCGAGCCGGATTGCCGCGATCGCTCGATCTTGTCCCCCGATCTCATCACTCGGTCCGAGCTCATCGGTCGTTGCAAACGGAAGCCAGTCATTGGGGCATTGCCACGCGACGCGGGTGGCCGGCAGCGGCGGCGGAGCTTCCCTGGCATGGCGATCGGTCACGTTTCCTCTCCCGAAACGCGACATGCTACAGCCTCCGCGGACAATCCTCCGCGTCCTGAATCGAGGGTCCGTGGCTTTCGACGGCTTTCGTGGCAGCATCTCCAGCCCATGACACTCGATCAGACTCTCTCGAACCGCCCAACCCTGGCCCTCATGCCAGTCTCACAGGAAACAGTGCGATTGATACTCTTGCTGACGGTGGCGTTCGCCCTCGTGACAAGCACGTCTTGGGCTGCTGGCCTGGTTTGGGTCAAACCGTCGAGTCAGGAGTTGTTGATCGACCAATTCACGGTTCAGGTCCGCTTCGAGGGAGTACCCGACGCTGATGTTCGGTCCTTGCAGATTGCCCTCGACGGCCAAGTGATGCTGACCTTGACGGCTCCACCGTGGCAGGCACAGATCGATGGCGGGGATTCGGTTCGAAGCCGCAAACTCGAGGCGATCGCAAAGTTGGCGGACGGGTCGACGCTGCGAAGGTCGCTCGTAGTTTCTCCCCCTGGATTCGTTCAGGATATCGACGTCCCGCTCGTCACCCTGGCATTGGCAGTCAAAGATCGAGCTGGCAAACCGATACGCGACATTGCGCGACAAGAGGTGAGTGTTCTCGATTCGGGCAAGCCTGTTGCCATCTCGCATTGGGACCCGCGCGGCGGCCAGTTATCGGTTGCTATCGTGATGGATACGTCAAACAGCATGAAAGGCGACAGAATCGAGGGAGCGCGCCAAGCGGCCGCGGTTTTCCTGAAGCAACTGAGTGCACAAGATCGTGCACTGCTTCTTCAGTTCAACGACGAGCCATCGCTAGTATTGCCACTAGCGACGACGAACAGCGAGACGCTCTCCGCGGTGGATCGGCTCCAACCGCAAGGTGGAACCGCGCTCTATGACGCCGTTCACCAAGCAGCGAG
>CAZAHQ010000406.1:0-4163 GCA_964484415.1 uncultured Acidobacteriota bacterium
GATCCCGCAGCACTCCGAGCCCGATCAGGAGCGGGTTGTCCGGAACGTGCGGGATTTTCATGGCAAGAACGCCCTCCTGCTAGTTTTCGAGAAACTAGCAGCAAATTTGGCGATCGTCCAGGACATCGATCTAACCGCTTCTGGACACATGACTTAGACAGGGTTGCTAAGCGATCTCGCGGCCCCCCAGTCCCACTCCTTGGCCGTCACGGTGGATCCGGAGGCCGATCGGCCAGTTTCAGCGAGTCGGCGAGTTGTATTCCACGCGGACTCTGCGCAACCCATCGTGCATTTGCTCCATCGCGCGTCGGCTCGTCTCACGCGCCTCGAAGAAATACGCCGGCGCAACCGCGCCCTGTGCCGAGTCGGGGAACGCGAAGTAGAGCCGGAACGGCTCGCCACGACGGATCGCGCTCGTGATGTACCCGACGAGAGCGTGCTCCGCCGCGTGATAGCCGTTCTGCCACTGATGCCCTTTCGGTGAAGCGACCGCGCCAGGGAATCCGTACGTCCCACCGAACTGCGGATCGACGAGGGTCGCAAAGTAAGAGCGGTAGGTTTCGTCGAGGTATCTGTCGTACTTGGGGTCGGAGAGCGACAGCGTCGCGGCGGCCTGGTCGAGTTCGCACCATTCCCACCACGCAATGCCGATGCCGTCCGGCTTGTTCGACCAGACGAAGTAGTTCCCCTCGCTGTCCGCCGCGCGGCGCATCACGGGCGCTTGCCAATCGGGCGCAGCGGCAATGTTGCGCTTCACGAACGCGGTTTTCAGCGCGTCATCGATTCCGGCTCGCGCGATCGCGACCCACGACTCTTCGTTCAACGCCTGCCCCGCCAGGAGCAACATCCAAAACGCCTTCGTCGTATGGCCAAAGTCGTTGTGCCGCTCGCCCCACTGCTTACCCTTTTCATCGTGGATGTAGCCGTAGAACCGTTTTGCTTCGGCGTTGTAGAAGTCGCGCACCATCACCTCACCGAGCCGGCGTAGGTCTGCCTCCCATTCGGTGCGGGTCTTGTCGTCCAGGAGCGGGAGCATCAGGAGCATGTACGCGTTGATCTGATCGAGCTGCGACACGAGCTCTTTGCGATCCTTCGTGTCGTCGCCGAAATCCTCGGTGGTCCACCGCAGCATCTTCCACTCGTCGGACCAGTACTGCTTGAAGATGTGACGCTTGACGGAATTGATAAAGACGAGCGTCTCAGGGTCGCGCGTGAGGTAGTAGTAGAACGATGGCCCGAGCAGCGCGTAGGCGAGGCTTTGCGTCGTGCGCTGGCCTGGCCGCGGCTGAGGGCTCGCGTTGCTGAAGAACGTGGCAACCGATCCGCTCTTTGGATCCCAAGCCTTCTGCATGATGAATCGTGTGCCGGCGCGAGCGCGCTCCAACGCCGTGGCGTTTCCGGTCACGTGATAGATCACGCCGTAGGCAAACACCTGTCGCGAGATCATGCGGACGTACTGCCGGCCGAGCTCGCTGCGGATCCAGTCAGGTGCGTTGGCGAACGCCGGGCAGGGTGCGGCTGCGTCATAGGGTTTGCCGTCAGCGCAGATGAAGGTGGGAAACGAGCCGACCGGCTTTCCGGCTAGAGCGTCTTGCATCCACAGCCCCCCGAGATCGCGATCGATGTGGTCGATCCAGACGCTGGGCGCGACGTCGGCCTTAGCAACAAACGAAATCAGCAGTGTGACAAGAACGACGAACCGGATTCGATTCATGGTCGTGACCTCCAGACCGGAGGTGATTGTATGACGCTAGATTGCCGACTCCAACGCTGGGGTGCCTCGAGCCGGGGCACCCGGGGGGATCCGGCAGGAAGGTGGAGCCTGGCGATCGCTACCGCAGCAAGTTGACAGAGGCGTTGAGTTTCACGTTCGCATCGGTCTCGTTGTAGAGGTAGACGCGATACGACGGAAACGCGACCAAGGCGCGCACCGGCGTGCTTGCGTACGTGAGTTTGCTCGGCCCAGTGATCAGCGCTGCCGACTCGATCGCGAGCAACAGTTGCGACTCAGCCTCTTTCGCGCGCACGATCGCGCCTGTGTCGGGGAGCAGAACCACCCCCACCTTACCGGGCCTTGTGATCGTGTTGCGATCCGTCTCAACCGTCAGCGTGAGCACGAGCTCTGCGACGCCTCTGGTGTCCAGCGTGCCGGAGTCGTTCCATCGTCGGACCTCGGCTTTCGAAGTGGGTGGGAGCGAGTCTTCTTTGAAACTGCGAAAAAAAGGCCCGATCGACGCGGGGTCGATCCGGACGGCTTCGGCAACGGTCACGCGGCCCGTGACGTGTTGCACGTCGGGCAGGTTCGTGACGCGGACATCCATGGGAGGCCGCTCATTCGCGCTCTGAGAGGCGGCGGCCAGTACGGCGATGGTGAGTACGACGAGACCGATCAGAAGCGACAGTTTGCGTCTGGACATGGCGAACCTCCCTGGCGTTGCACGTCCCGCCTACGCGTCGCGCCGCGCATCCGTCTACCCCTCGGGTGCCACGCGATCATGGTTCGGTCAGCGCACAGCCGTGACACGCTCCCGGCCACGGCCCGATCTTGACGGCGCTGGGTGCGTGATCGACACGCAGACAAACGGCGCCAATCTGCAACCGCGCCGCGGAGCGACTCGCCTCACGGGCAGGATGGAATCTCTCCCTCGCCCCAAACGCCGGTGCCGCCGCATCCTGCATCGACGCCGCGCACGAGATAAAGAAAGCCATTCGCTGCCGGCGGCGTCGCGGGATCGTCGTAGCGCGGCTGCGCGATCCCGCGCGCGAGGCACGCTCCGGTCGCCGGCAGCGCAGACAACAATCCGCGAGAGAGATCGTACGTATCGGCGGAGGGCGCAACGTCCCATGCAAGCTGCACACCGTCGAGCCGAACTCCGGTGATCGACCCTGGCCGGCCGGCTGCACGGTCGAGTGGCGCGCAGTCGACGGCATCGGCAACGAGATCGTTGTCGTCATCGGGATCGCACGCGTCGCCACGTCCGTCCAGATCAGTGTCGAGCTGCGCGAGGTTCGGCTCGTCGCGGCAGTTGTCGAGCGTGTCGGCGAGTCCGTCGAGATCGGCATCACGCGGTGAGAGCACAGTTGCGTTGACGCACTCATTGTTGATTCCAGCCGGAAGAGTGGCCCAGTTCGCAACCACGTTGAATCGCGGCAGAACGTCGTTCTCGAGCGCGACGTTCCACAGGTTGCCGTCATGCCCGACACCCGGCGGCCGCTTGTAGCAATGCGCGGTCGCGCGCCCGTCGAGCGCACACGAGACATCGTCGGACCACTCCACGGTTGCCGTGGTGTCGCCGGTTCCGTGCGCGATGAAGATCGCGCCGCGGAAGGTTGTGTCCGCCGTAACTTCGGCGAGATCGCGGCCATTGATCGACTTGGTGTGCGTGAGATCGGAGAGTGCCGCAGGGCCGATCGCGGACTGCAGCATCAAGCCGAAGCAATCGCTGCCGAAGTTCGGCACGACCGGCCAGTGTGCTGCGTCGCAAACCGGCCGGTGCGGACTCGACGTCATGCGCACGCTCCACTGCCATCCGGCGAGCGGCGCCACCAGTGAAAAGCGCGACGGATGACCGAGCCCAACACTCGCCGCTCCGAATCCGCCCATCGACATTCCGGCAACGCCGCGGCGACGTCGATCGTTAGCGGCGCCGAAGCGCGCCTCGACATCGTTCGGCAGATCGAGCGACGCGTAATCGCCGTAACGCCACTGCCCGTTGTAACTGTTCGACCAGAGTCGATGAAACGGAATGATGCCGAAGCAGGCGGGGCCGCCGTTGCCGTCCGGCATTGCAACGACCACAGGTTCGATCGCGCCTGCATCGACCAATCGATCGACGATCTGCTGCACCACGCCGCCCGAATTCCAACTGCTCCAGTCGCCGAATCCGCCGTGCAACAGATAGATCGCCGGGTATTTCTGTGTCGGCGATGCTCCGTGACCTGGCGGAAGGTAGAGATTGTAGTCCTCGCTGTAGCCGAGGCTCGGCGGTGTGAACGTCTTGCGCGAAACAGTGCCGGTGCCGCCCGCCGGCAGCGTGCGAAACGTGACCTCGAACGAATCGGCCGGAGCACCGTCGGATGCACGCCGCACGACACCTGCGGTCTGGAAACCGATCACGCGATACCACGCGTTTCGTTCGAGCGTCGATTGCGGGACGATCCTC
>CAZAHQ010000407.1:0-4160 GCA_964484415.1 uncultured Acidobacteriota bacterium
CGGCAGATGTTGAATCGCGACATCGTGCACGATGTGATCGAAGGCGCGCTGCAGGAACGTGGAGTAGATCGCGCACACCGGGCGGATCCCTTGCGTCGCCAACCCGGCCGCAAACGTAACGCCATGCCCTTCGGCGATTCCGACATCGAAGAAGCGATTGGGGAACTTCTCCTCGAACTTCGTGAGGCCGGTGCCCGGAGCCATCGCAGCGGTAATCGCCACGACATCGGCGTGACGCTCGGCCAAGTCGACCATGGCGTCGCCGAACGCTTGCGTGAAGCTCAGCGGCTTGACCGCCGGCGTGGGGCCCGCGAGTGTCTTGCCGGTTGCCGGATCGAACGGCGTTACGCCGTGCCACTTCAACGGATCGGCTTCGGCCGGTGCGTACCCTTTCCCCTTGTGGGTCAGCACGTGCAGCAGGATTGGGCCGCCTTGATTCTTCAACCGCTTCAACACATCGACCATCTCGGTGAGGTCGTGTCCGTCGATCGGTCCGTGATAGGCAAAACCGAGTGACTCGAACAGCGCTCCCGGGACTAGCGCGTCTTTGATGCCTCGTTCCAAACGTCGTCCCAATTCACCCATCCGCTCGCCGAGATGCGGGAGCTTGGAAATCACCGTGTAGATCTCTTCCCGCATGCGGCGGTAATACGGATGGGTGGTGAGCGAGGTCAGGTAATGCGCCACCGCCCCGACGTTGGGTGAAATCGACATCGCGTTGTCGTTGAGAATCACGATCAAATCGGAACGCAGCGAGCCCGCGTTGTTGAGCGCCTCGAAGGCCAAACCGCCGGTCATCGCGCCATCACCAATGACAGCGACGACCTTGCGCTTCTCACCCTTGAGTTGGGAAGCGGTCGCCATTCCCACCGCGGCCGACGGCGCCGTTGACGCGTGCCCGGCGCCGAACGTGTCGTACGGGCTTTCGTTGCGCTTGAGAAAACCCGACAACCCGCCGTACTGACGAATCGTCGGGAGCCGATCGCGACGGCCCGTGAGCATCTTGTGAACGTAGGCTTGATGTCCGACGTCCCACACCAACAGGTCTCGCGGCGTATCGAACACGTAGTGCAGCGCGAGCGTCAGTTCGACGGTGCCGAGACTGGACGAGAAGTGACCGCCCTTTTCAGCCGCGATCTTTACCAAGATCTCGCGAACCTGCCGCGCCACGTCGACCAAGTCGGGAACATCGAGCCGGCGAAGATCGGCGGGGTCGTCGATTTGCGACAGCAACGCCTTGCGCTTGGCAGCATCGGACATCGAGCGGCTCAATCCATCATCGAGGACATAGTCCATGGACCCGTGTCTCCTCCCGGCAGCAACGCGCGGGGCCGAACGATCGCGCGCAGGCCGGTCGAGGTGCGAAGCGACGTCACTGCGGTGACCGCTTCCTCACTTGTTGGCCCACTTCTTGATCTTCATGGCGCGGCGACCGCCGATCTCGAGCAACTGTTCCTTCGGCAGGATCGCTTGCTCGCGCGACTCGACCACGAAGGTGGCGACGTCGCTCATGAAGATCGCTTCTTCCGGACAGGCTTCCTCGCAAAGACCGCAATAGATGCAGCGCAGCATGTTGAGGTCGAAGCGCGCCGGGTACTTTTCAACGTTGCTGTCGGCGTATTCGCCGGGAACGATCTTGATCGCTTCGGGTGGGCAGACGAACTCGCAGAGCTGGCAGGCAACGCACTTGATGCGATCGTCTTCGTCTTTGACCAACGCCGGGATGCCGCGGTACCCCTCGGGCAGCGGTGTCTTCTCTTCGGGGTACTGGCGGGTCACGATGTCGCTCGGCGTGGCGGCGTGTTTGATGGTGGTGGCTAGCCCCTTGCCGATCTCCCAGAGATACGAGCGCTCCAGAAGTGTCATGTTCTTGCGTTCGACCTTCACCCGGGGCCTCCCCGTCGCCCCGCAGTCGGGTGACGGCCCGGGGATTCTAGACGCAACCCCCGACCGTTGCACCGGCGTCCTTACCGATTAGTACTGGTGAAGGCCTGCTGAAAGTCAGCCGCGCGTTTCCCATTCGGCCAGAACGCGCGTGACCTCGTCGGCCAGGTGATCCAGGGTGCTCGAGTTGATGACGACCCGATCGGCCAACAGAAACGTCTTGCGCAGTTGCTGCGACGTCGGTGAGTCGCGATTTTCGAGTTCTTCCCGCGCGATGAAGGTTTGAAGGTCGGGGACATCCCCCTCTCGCCCGCGCTGCAACGCGCGCTGCCATCGCACCTCGACCGGAGCATCCACCCCCAGCAACCGGAAATCGGAACGTTGGCGCAAGACCTCGACCTCGAACGGCGACCGAATCGAATCGACCACCGCGTGCGCGTCGAGTCGCGGGAGAATCCGCTCGGCAAGCACACCCGGGCCGCCCGATTCGCGCAGTTCTCTTCCGAGCCGGATCAACGTCTCGCGATCGACACCGAGCCCTGCCTGCTTGGCCCGTTCGCGAACCACATCGGAGAGCGAATAGACAGGCAGACCGCGCGCCGCGAGCAACGCGGCAACCTCACCCTTGCCTGCGGCGTTGGGTCCCGTCAATCCGATGAGCAAGTGCGCGTGACGCCGTATCAGTCGATGTTGCCGCGGCGTGCATCGCGCTTCGGCATGGTCGACAAGCCGAAGGGGCGCTGCTGTGTCGGTCCTCGATCATTGCGGTCAGTCACGGAGTTGGTCCGCATCTCTGCGTCGAGGTTGAGCGCGTTGAGGTCGCGCAACTGCTGTCGAAGCGATTGGGTCGGTGTGACGCGCTGGATCCGCGAGACATCCTCGCTACCCAAGTAAGAGTACCCGTATGAGTAGGTCGTACCGGACTTCATCTTCTCCGATTGGAGTATCGCGCTGCGTTGAGCAACTCCCATCTCGGAAAGTACCTGCTGCGTTCCCAGCAGATCATTGAAACCCGGTCCACGTCCGGTGCCGGAGGCTGCCGCGAACTGTTTGCTGCCACGCTGATCGTTGGTTTGCGACACCTCGGCCAGGAGCGCTTTGGGGAAGCCGACTTCGTTTCCTGCATTGAGCTTGAGGTAGACGATGCCGTCTTCTTCGCGCATCGACTCGACCAGCATCTTGTGACCGTTCTTGAAGTAGACCCATTCGCCTGCCTGCACGGGACCGGCGATAGCCAGAAGCGAAAGACCACAAATCGCGAGTAGAGCCTTCATCGATTCCTCCCCAGTGCCAACGGTGGTGGGGCCTCAACAACGCAGCGTGTGTACAGCCAATCGGCCGAGCCGGCTATTGAATACGGTGATTCGTTCTTCCAGGCCAGCCGCGAGAGTCTGCCACGGCTGATGCCGGCGGCGAAGCTGGATCTGACCCTTCGGTGCGGTGGCGACCCCGCGCTCGGGCTACGAAGACCGCTGCACGCGCAGGCCGCGAGCGGTCGGTCCAGCCTCGGACACCACCCCCCCCGCCGCTGTGATCGCCTCGACCACCCGGACCCGGCGATCCGGCGCAACCAGAACGACCCCGAACCCGCCACCCCCGGCGCCACACACCTTGGCCCCCAAAGCCCCGGCCCCGTGGGCCGCGCTGAAGATCCGCTCGAACGACGGGGTCATGACCAGGCTCGACCAGCCGCGGCGCGCCTCGAGGTCGGCGGTCATCGCTTTTCCTAGGGATCGCCAGTCGGCCGCCAGGAGCGCCTCGGCCGCCCTCCGGCCGGCTCGGGAGACCTGCTCCAGGGCCTTCACGGCGCCGGCGTCCGCCTCGATCCGACGTCGATACATATCCCAGTTGGAAGGGCCCGAGCTGCGGGCCTGGACCGAGTCGACCAACAGCAGCCGGGATCCGAGCGCCCGCAGCAGCGGGCCGGCGACCCGGCGAACGGCGCCTCCCCCCGGCCGATGCTCGACGATCACGATCCCGCCGCGCCAGGCCGCTTCGTGGTCTTGGGTGCCGGTCGGGATCCCGAGGATCTGCGCCTCGATGTCGCGAACCAAGGGAACGACGCGATCGACCCTTGGCGATGCACCCTTGAATCGAGTCAGCGCCGCCGCCACGGCCACGCCCAAGGCCGACGATGTGCCGAGCCCCGAACCGGCGCGCACCGGTGAGCGCGTCGCGAGATCGACACCCCCGCGCGGCGCTAGTTCACGCACCAATCGTTCGAGCAGTTCGAGTTTGTCTTTGGCGGCGTGCGTCGCGCCGAGCTTCACGCCACG